>NZ_JAVKEA010000100.1:0-19124 GCF_040221695.1 Coleofasciculus sp. E2-BRE-01
GAACCGACTCCTGTACAAAGGAAGGCTTTAGATTTATTGGGCGTCAGCCTGATTTGTACCCAGTGACGCCCAAAGCCAAATCGCCCTAAGCCAAGATAGGCATACGGTGTAGCGATTTGTCAAAGGGGAACTTCAGTTTAATTGGCAGTTAGGAAATTAGGTTTCGCTATTGATCATAACCTTTGTACAAAAGCCGCCCTGATTTAATTGGCAGTTAGGAAATTAGGTTTCGCTATTGATCATAACCTTTGTACAAAACCCGCCCTGACTTAATTGGCAGTTAGGAAATTAGGTTTCGCTATTGATCATAACCTTTGTACAAAACCCGCCCTGGCTTAATTGGCAGTTAGGAAATTACGTTTTTTTAACGCAGAGTGACGCAGAGGTTCACGCAGAGGGCGCAGAGGTTTTTTGCTTGATCTGAGATCCTCCCAAGAATTAAGGTGAACAAGTTTTCGGTTTATATCGAGGACTTTGAGAGAAACTTTCTGGTAAATTAGCTACCAATTCAACTTGACCTTTTTCATTGACAATCCAGCCTTGCGCTTCAATAATTTGAGGTTGAGGATTCGGTCGGGAAAATTGAAAATTGTTTTCCGTCTTAGCCGTAGACGCTGGAGAAGACGCCACCGATAAATTGCGTACATCTGACCACACCGTCTCACTGACAAGGGGTTGAGTCGGGTTAGCGGGTAAGCCACCACGTCCAGTTAGGGCAAAGTAATTCCCTTCATCAGCGGCACAACCAATGGCAATGAGGGTATTGGTATCCGTGAAATTTTCGGGGAAATCAACTAATCCTTGAGAGGGGTCAATCCCTTGGATAACGATATCTACAATACCACTGAACTCAGGTCCCAATTCAGAGGTGGCTGTAATATCACTTTCTGGTGTCAATTTCTTCCGAAACTCCGTGCCAAAAATACCTTGAGCTATAATAATAACTCGCCCCCCTCGACCTTGTTGAGCATTCGCGGTAATATCGCTATTTTCTAGAGCGACTAAGGTATCAGTCATGATGGTAATATTACCCCCATCTGTATTCCCAGCATCTGTGGTAATCTGACTCTCTTGAATCATCAGCAAGTTTTGAGTTTTCAGGGATAAGTTACCACCTTGACCCGAATCTGTCGCCGCATTAATTGTTCCCTGATTGTCCAACTGAATCAAATCGGCGACAATCTCTAATGTCCCCGCATCCCCTGAACCAAGACTATTCACGGCAACTTCTGCCCCATCCCGGATAATAAGTTGACCTGCATTTACCGTTAAAACACCCGCATCCCCTGTGGCTTGCAATGCAGGAAAGTCAGCACGTCCGGAGGAAGAAACTAAACTACTGGGAATTTCGACGGTGACTCCTCCCCCGGTAGAAATGCCCGTACCGATGAGTTCCAATGTATCGGAGACATTAACCGTCAATGTGCCTCCATCTCCCGCACTCAGGGTGGTGGTTGAAATATTTGCCCCATTGCGAATGATCATATTTTGAGTGGAAACTGTTACATCTCCTGCGGGCGCACCACTAAAACTGGTGGTTCCCGGACCACTAATAAAGCGAGCATCCGGGGATAAGCCGTCAATTTCGATAAAATCAGTCGCATTTATGACAACATCTCCAGCGGGACCCCCGACTGGAATTAACCCCAATCCCGTCAATGCACCCGTCTGATTTCCCACTTGCGCCCCGTCACGCATAATCATCTGGCGTGTATTTACGGTGATGTCGCCGCCTGTCCCTGTACTAAAGATACTGTTGGCAAAAATCCCTGTGGGAGCAAGAGCGCCAATGGGTGTACTGTCCATTTGCACAGACTCAGAGGCGTTCACTTGCAAACTTCCACCATCCCCTTGACCAAAGGTAACCGTTTGCAGGAGTCCCCCATTTTTAAGGGATAAGCGTTGCGTATTCAACCTGATATTTCCCGCATCGCCTGTGGTTCCTTGAAACGCCCCGGTAACAAATGCTGAACCGGATATTTCCACGGATTCAGAAGCGTTGACTAAGACATCTCCCCCTCTCCCTGCACCCCCTGTGGGTGTAGAGGCGATCGCGCCATTCCGCATCACTAACCGATTCGTGTCAATGGTTAAACGACCGGCTGATGCTGATGCACTACTTCCTTGAGTACCCGCTAAAAGTCCGCCTCCAACAAATCCTTCTATATCGGACACTTGTAAGGGTGGGGGGGGTAAACCTAATGTCTTTAATAGTTCTGATAGTTCGGGTGTCAATGATTCGGGTGTGGCTAACGCCCTTAAGATAACGCTGAGTTGCAAAGCCTCAAATCCCGAACCACTCAGTTCTACGGAGTCGGAAGCCCGAATCGTCAGATCTCCCCCTGTCCCGCCACCAAAGGTTGAGGCGGAGACTAATCCTCGACCCTGCACCCGCAGTTGTCCTGTGTTAATGGTTAAATCTCCCCCTGATCCAGTACCGACTGTATTTGCCTTAATGCTACTGAGAACCAAACCATTAGGTGTAGGTGCAGCGCCGATGACTTCTACTAACTCAGAAGCGTTTATGGTTAAATTGGCTCCAGGTTGAGTTCCTTGGGTAATGGATAAAATTTGTGACCCATCCCGGACAGAAACTTGTCGTCCTTGCACCAGAATTTCGCCCCCGCCTGCACCACTTGCATTGACGGTGGCTTGTTCTATCAATTGAATCGTGCCTAATGTCGAACTTGTAGCATTGGGGAATGAGGATTGGGGTGAATTAAGGTTCCACTCTCCATCAAAAACAGAACCCAGTTCAATTTTTCCCCCAGGTGCGGTTAGATGACCCCCTTCTAACTCCACATCTCCACCAATTAAGGATAAAGTTTGACCAGGTTGCACCGCTAGACCCACGACTTCTCCATCCCTCTGGGCGACGGATTGATTGACAATCGTGCCGGGATTGGCTCCAAATTGTAAGCCTAGGGGAACGTTAACGGTGAGTAAAGGGGACGGGGTTTGAGGATTTGCGGCGCTGAACTCTAGCCCATTCTCAAAAATAATGCTATCTGCTGTCGTGGCGCGAAATGCACCGGACACGTTTAATTGAGCATTTTCGCCAAAAAAGATACCATTGGGATTCAGCAGAATCAGGTTCGCGGCTCCATCGACGCCTAAGGTTCCCAGAATATTAGTCGGATTGTTTTCACCGGTGACGCGAGTGAAAATGGTTTCAATCCCGCCAGGATTAGCGAAATCAACTCGTTGTCCATCTCCCACATTGAACTGTTCAAAACTGTGGAATAGGTGAGAATCCCGTTGAGCGCCGCCTTGAATCAGAATGTCTATTGGGTTATCGCCCGGTGTCAATATCGACGTTTCATCACCCAAAGTAGCATCAGGAGTAATTTGCGCGATCGCAGGCTGAGTTAAAACAACGCCAATCCAGCATCCCAACAGGCTTGTCGCGGTCAATGCCATTCGCGGGAAGCTGGCGAGATCGAGGCTTTTTTGATTCAGGTTTCGTGCCACCGCTACCTTATATTTACGTAACACTAAACAAGTTATCGCCGCATTTTGCTACGATAGCATCTTCCTTTCGGCAGATGGTAGGACTTATTGCTTGTTTAGAACGTCTGCCCTGTGTAAACAGAGCGAACTTCTCCATTCCGTCGAATAATGGCTTCTCCGTTATTCACTTCAACTAACATCCAGCCACTTGTGCCAATGGCTTCGCCAATATTAATCCGCTGAGTAATCCCATCAATTTCAAATAAGGCAGCAGAAAGTTGCTCTGACTCTAGCACTCCCACTAGAGTATGGTTTACAGGAGGCGGGGGTGGCGGTGCTGGTGGCGTTGGCGATGCTGATGCTGTAGGTGAAGTCGGAGCAACGGTTGGGGGTGAGACTGGCGGTGTTTGAGCCGTGACTTGAGGAGGAGGCGGTGTGGGTGCTGGCGGATTAGCAGCAGGTGAAGGTGCTGGGGCTGGCGGCGGGGCGACTGAGGAGTTAGCCGGGGGTACAGGGGGTATCCAGGAACTCTGGGGTGGATAAACCGGATAGTAGATTCGTTCCAAAATTGTACCCGGTGGATTAGCACCCATGGCACGATTGATAGCACCGGAAGAGTTGGTTGCACCTGGAGGTAGATTAGGATTACCTGTTCCACCACCTGCCATTCCAGCTTGTTGTCTGGCTTCAGCTTTACGGTCAATGGCTTCTAGCGCCTCCAACGCATACTCTCCAAACTCGTAATCGGCTTCTGAGGGGGGTTGGGTTTCAGCAGACGGTGAGGCGATAAAGTTGGGCAACCAGGGTGCAAACCGTTGTTTTTGAGTAATCAGTAGCAACAGTGCGGTTAGACCCACTGAAATTAGAGCCATTACCCATAAAAATTTATCCACAGACCAACCTGATTTTTTGGCATGGGAATCACTACTCTTTGTTCCTTTCGTTTCTGAAGACTGGGTTTCCGAGGATTCCTTGTTCGTCTCAGACGGCTGTTCCACCAAGTCTTGAGTCGGTATCACAGCAGGTGGCGCGGTGATGGGGGGAATTACAATCGACTTTAAAGATACATAGTCTGGCTTAGTCGGTTCCGTCGGTAATTTGCTACTCCCTTCCAAGATACGGTCAAGATCTGCAAATAAATCATCCATTAACTTATCTGCATCGGCTTCGGCTGACCAAGACTGGATCGCAGTGGAGGTGGTTGATGGCTTGTTTGCCTTGTCGTGAGTATTGATATCCTGAGACATAATGGCTCGCTCTGATGGCTATAGAATTCTCTATATTAAGATGCTCTAAAGCATTTCCTATCGCTTAGATTAGCAATCAAATTACCGATCTGAGAAAAAATTCTCATTTTTTTATCAAAATTCTGTACAATTTTAAGTCCAATGGCGATATTGTGGCTCTACTTCTGTTGATTGGCTTTGGCATTGCGTCGCCACATCTGGGGTTTGATGCGTCGCAACGCGGATGCCGGAAATCGTTGATGCCATTGGTGATCTGAAAGTGTCGCCAGTTCCGCTAAGGTGGGAGCGACATTCCCCGGATAGGGTTCAAAGTCGGCTACATCTGTTGGTTGAGCAAAGCGTTGGTTCCAAGGACAAACATCCTGGCAGATATCACACCCCGCCACCCAACCCTCTAAATGGGGGGTGATGGATGAGGGTAGTTCCTCGGCTCGGTTTTCAATTGTATGATAAGCAATACAACGATTGGCATCTACGACAAAAGGTTTAACAATTGCTCCAGTCGGACAAGCCTCCAGGCAACGGGTACAGGTTCCGCAGTGCTGGGTATGGGGAGTATCGGGTGTGAGTGATAAGTTGGTTAAAATTTCCCCTAAAAACACCCAACTGCCATATTCTCGCGTAATTAGATTACCATTTTTTGCGATCCAACCAATTCCAGCACGTTCTGCCCACACTTTATCCTGCACTGGACCGGTATCTACGTAGTAACGAGCTTGGATTCCTTCTCCTTGGGCTTGTAGCCAGTGGGTCAAGGCTTTGAGTTTTTTGTGCATCACCTTATGATAATCTCGTCCCCAAGCGTAACGGGATATCTTCACGTACTCGTTTCCTTGAGGGCGTTGGTGAGGGGTGTAGTAGTTGAGGGCAACGGAAATAACGGATTTAACCCCTGGCATACAGGTATGGATATCTAAGCGGCGAGGATTCTGCATCCAATCCATGTCAGCATGATAGCCCTGAGCCAACCACGTTTTCAGATGTTGAGCGGCTCCCTCGTCAGCATTCCCTTCTACCGCTGCAATACCACAGTGATGAAATCCTAGCGATCGCGCTTTTTGCTTAATTTGATTACTTTGGTCATTTGTCCTTTGTCCTTTGTCCTTGGTCATCACAGGGCATACTTTTGCAAGTGTCTCTATTATGAATGAAAGCCATCCCTACCAACAATTAGAAAAGAAATGACTATAGAGGGCATTACCCAGTCCGTGATTTTGCGTTACTTTGAAACGATGAATGCTGGGGATTATGACGCAACCGCCGCATTGTTTACGGATAACGGTGTGATGCAGCCACCGTTTGAGGAACCCATCCAAGGGCAAGAGGCGATCGCAACATACCTAAAGGCTGAAGCCATTGACATGCAACTATCGCCCAAAACCGGAATCGTTGAACCTCATGAAAACGAGGATACTCAAATTCAAGTCAAGGGCAGAGTACAAACACCACTATTTAGTGTCAATGTAGGTTGGATATTTATTCTCAATCCCGAACAACAGATTAGTTTCGTCAGAATTAAGCTGTTAGCGTCGCCTCAAGAACTCCTCAGCTTAAGACGTTGACAAATGACGTAGCTTGCTTCTCAAGGGAGCGAGTATGACGAATGACAAATGACGAATGACAAATGACAACTAAGCCGCCACTTGCTCCCAGGAACGAGCGAGTACTTGACGTCCCAACTCAATATCTCTGGGCGCACAAAGCCAATCGGGATGAGCTGTCATTAACAAACTCTCTAATGCTTCTTGATCAAACAAATGCCAGACAGCCGCGCCGTCAATCGTGGTTGCGATCGCGTAGCAATTGGCGCTGATACACTGAATGGTTGAGGTGTTGGCAATTCGCCGCAGTTCCATGCGATCGCCTGGTTGAAGACTTCGGAACCGCCATAATATTTGCTTCCATTCCTTGAGTGATGACACCGTTAATCCTGGAATCGCGACCTGGATATCCGGATCTCCATTGATGGTAATCCAATAGTGGCGTGATGGATCAATTCCTTCTAACCATGGAGAATCATCATCCAATCGGTAGCGGGGAGACAAGATAAACGGCTGTGTCATAGGAATGATGGGTTGCACTAAACTTAACAGCTAACTCTTGGTTTCAGAGGCTCACCAGTCCTCGAAACAAGGGCATCCTTAACAGACAGACAGTCAAGTCGCTCTTTCGGCTTGACTTATTTAAAATCCTATAGATTCAGACATCTATATCAAGTAAATTTAACAAAGCTTATAGATTTAATTAGGATTATGGTTGTTTTTGTAATATCTCGCAACAATTGCCGTAATCTCAGACATTATACTACAGACGCTCCGGAAATGGGATACAATCATCTAATCATTCGTCAGCCTTAGGTAAGCTCGTCTCCATCTTCAGACAATTACGACCATTGATCTGCAAGCGATACTCGACTCGATCCATTAGCTTTTGCATAATCAGCCAACCATATCCGCTTTCCTGTTTCGCCTCTGGAGAGGGTTGATTATAGTTGGTGATGTCATACCCTTTGCCGTGATCCCAAATTTCCAAAGCAATGTCCCGCTCTTTGAGTTCCAAGCGAATCAAAATCGGTAAATTGGGTTGATCTCGATGAGCATGACGCACCACATTGGAATAGGCTTCAACTAACGCCAGTCTTAACCGACTCGATTGATGTTGCCAATCCACTGAATCTCCTAACGCTACTTCCAAACTTCCCAGTAACCAGCTTTCGACAATCGTCAAAAACTTCAAGTCACTTGGTACATGCAGCTCCGTTTTCATCAACTATAAAACCTCCATTGAGAGAATTGTTTGATCATCTTCCTGAACATTATTCGTCTCCTCGCGGATGCGAACTAATAAATGGGGTAAATTAAAGGGAGCTGGCTCATGAAGCAGAAGTTGCCAAAGACCCGATGTCCCCAACATTGAATTTGTCAAGGATTTACTATTTTTAGAGTTTTGAGAATGGGTGTCGTGTTTTACGTCCTTAACCGTTGCTTCTGTAATCCCATCACTGATCAGCAGCACAACATCCCCCGAATGTAACGTCAACGTTCCGGCTTTGGCTTTCCACTCCGGAAGAATACCCAGGGGAATCCCCCGAGTTTGTAGGTAATCCGGTTCTACGGTTACAGAGGATTCCGGTGCAGATTGCTGTTGGGCAACTAAATGATGCGCCCAAACCAACGGATAAATGTGACCTGCATTCGCATAGACAAGCTGTCGCGAGGTTGGCGTATACCGCGCTAATACCATCGTGATAAAACAGTTCGTACTGAACAGATCATCTGACATAATACTGTTCAGGTTTCGCATCACTACCTCCGGTTCTGGAGAGATTTCTTGAGCCAATTCTCGGCGCAAGATAGAAATCGCACTTGCCATAAATAAAGCCGCAGGCACTCCCTTTCCCGACACATCACCAACCGCTAGCCAAACATCGCCTTGAGGATGCACGTAGACTTCAAAAAAATCACCGCCAACTTCTCGTGCGGGATAACAGTGGGCTTGAACTTTAACCCCGTCCACTTCGGGTAAACTTTGGCGCAACAAATTATTTTGAATTTGGCGAGCTACCTCCAATTCAGCCCGCATCTGTTCGGCTTGTAATTGGGTGCGTTGGTAGAGTTTTGCCTGAGAAATGGCTAACGCTGCCTGTTCTGCAACCGCTTCGATGAGTTTAATATCCTCTGACATCCAAGGCTGATCACACTGTTGCTTATAAAGGGATAACACTCCCAATAGCTGTTGTTGCCAGATCAGAGGAACAACTAGATGCACCGAATGATTACCATCACTGAGCTGTTGAATAAGCTGGGTTTTCCAGTTTTCCAGCACATTTTGCACAATCGGTTCAACATCAGGTAACGATTCAGAATCTTTTGTTGACTTAGCTTGGTAAGAAAATGAGTCGGCAATCAGGTGATTACCATCGACAGGTTGCAGGATACAACTCGTCGCCTCGAAGGTTTGACCAATTGTGGTGACAACGGTTTGCAACATACTGCTATAGTCTAGCGACTCGCGAATGGCTGTTGTCACGACATTAAAGAGTTCTTCGCGGCGTAAAGCGCGGCTCAGTTCATTGGTTCTTTGTTTGAGAACTCGGTACGTATCGGCTGCTTGTTGAACGATGACTTTCAGACTTTCCGGATTCCAGGGTTTGGTAATATACTTAAAAACTTTGCCGGAGTTAATGGCTTCGACTAAATCTTCAACATCGGTATAGCCCGTTAACAGAATCCGAATTGTATCCGGGAAGCGATCAACTGTTTTCCCCAATAATTCTGTACCATTCATCACGGGCATCCGTTGATCAGAGATAATGATCGCCATTTCTCCCTGTTCATCCAAAACGCTCAGAGCGCTCATCGCCCCATCCGCTTTATAAACCCGAAACTCTCGTCGGAAGGTTCTATATAATAAATCTAAATTGTCAGGCTCATCGTCCACTATCAATAATTTGAGTTTATCTGCCTGACTCATTCTGTGTACTCCGGTTTCTGCTTGAGTTAGAAACAATAAGTTAAGGGGGTTAAAATTTGTTCGTCTTTTGACCTCAAAGCTAGCTGAGCATTGGTTTCAGCTATCCTTTTTTCTCTCGGTATATTGCCAATTTCCCAATTTCTAAACTTATTTTCGTTGGTAAAATTTATTATCATACCATATAGATTTGGTTAGAGGAATTAATCAGTCACTTATTTTATCAAGATCCGATGATATGCACCCAGTCGGTTATAGAGATTACCTTTTTTCATCTAGCTTAACCTTCTTTTGGGGCAATGTGGCTTCCACTCAGATTATACTTTCTCGTCCAAGGGCTGGGATGCAGGGGAAGCTGGGGAAGCGGGGGATGCAGAGGAAGCGGGGGGAGCTGGGGAAGCGGGGGAAGCGGGGGAAGTTAACTCAAAACTCTACCTTACCTATTGCCTATTGCCTATTCCTTATTCCCTATTCCCTGACCAATGACAAATGACCAATGACCAATGACCAATGACAAATGACCAATGACGAATGACAAAGGACCAATGACCTTTAGCGAGTTACTCCCTGTACGACTGGACGAATGGCAGAACCGTCAAACAGTCCTGGGTTGCCATTCCAATTAAAATCATTAATTCGTAAGCTAATTGAACCTAACTCCTGAACTGGATTGTAGCGTAGGAGAATACTGTACGTGCGACGGCTGTACTCCAAAAATAAATCCGTACTGATTTCCTCACCCGTGTCCAAATTGAAAGAGGTCTGAAAACCAGCCAGAAACGGACCGTAGATTTGTTGGGTGATGCCAGCAGAAAACACAATCCTATCAGCCGCTCGGTCAAACCGAAATGGGGATAAGTTACCCCGTGCAACCTGAGTGTAGCTGAGGTTAAATCGAGTGTAGTCGAGATAGGGTTGGGAAAAATGCCCAAGCTGACCGACAAGCCCAACTGTACCACTGAGAGATTCCTGGGTATCGCCACTACTATAGGCGCTAGCAACCCCGGTGACTACTCCCCGCACTGCCAAAAAAGGAACCACAGGTCTGGGTGTATATCGTAATCCTTCGGTGGGGGTTAAGGGCAAAGCCTCACCTCGCCAGAGTGTGAAACTTCGGCTCAACGTAGCACTGGCTTGATAGCGTGTTAAGTCGATGCGGTTATTCTCTCGTGGAGGGGGAGGTAGCAAGTCTTGTCTATCTGTCCTAGCGTTAATTGCCTGAATCCCTGCTTGATAGGTAAGATTGATCCCTGTGTCCCCTAAGCGAATTACTGGGGATGTGATTACCGCTCCCAGACTCTGCTGCACGGTTTGAAAGCCCAAGGAACCATTAAACAGGCGATCGCGAAAACTATATTCCAGATTCAAGTTATGGGGTAAACCTGTACCAATAACCTGTTGGAGTCTTACACTGGCTCTGAGTTCTTCGTCCAATTCAGCGGGATCAAGGCTGGTGAAGGTGGCTGAAGCCCGTAGGGTGGTTCGGGGGGTAAAGGTGGCATCTAGTTGAGCTTTGAGACCGAAGGAGGAGGGGTCTAAAAGACCATCATCATCTTTGTCTGGGGTATTGGGGTTTTGTTCACCAAGGACGGCTCTCTGGAGAAAGTATTGGGGGGTGACTTTAAATCGTACCCCTGGAGTATTCACAATATTAAACGATCGCTCAATAAATAAACCGCCGCGATCATCATCATCGAAGCCAAACTGAAGTAAACCCGGTTCTCGTTCCCGACGATCAATTACCACCCGATTGCGAAATGTGGGTACAGATAACCCTTGGTCAAATACCAACCGGGGACGAGTGGCAACGATTTCATCCACTAAGGGCGAAATCCGGCGAAATCGAGCCGTTTCTGCTCGTAATTCTAGTTCCGGTGGGGAAAAGGGGTCATTGGTGATCCGCACATTTTGAGCGATCGCTTCTGATCCTTCAAAGTCAATGCGATCGGCTTCATAGCGGAATCGGTTGATTGTTCCTGCAGCCTGTGGCGCACCCGAAACGACATTCGAGAAATTTCCCGTAGTGGTTGTGCCGAAGCTTCCGCCGAGAAAGAAGGAGTAAAAACCTGGATTGGTTATGTCTTGAAGGGGTTGATTGCTGAGAACGCGATCGCTAATTGGTCGTTGTTCTTCTGGAGCATTTGGATCAGCAGGAGAGGGTAAGATTGTCAAATCAGTACCTGATGTCGGTACATACAATTCCCCACTGGCATCAAAAATTACGCCGCTATCCTGAACAAAGGAATACTCAAAGCGTTCGCCTCGTAACACTTGTTCCCCTCGCGTCAACACCACATTATCCTCAGCCACCAAAATCCGATTCGGTAGGTTAACTTGAACGCGATCCGCTTCCAGCAAAGCGCCGCGAAACCGCAACAGGACATCGCCTTGGGCGGTAATTACCTGTCGTTGTTGATCATATTCCTGTTGATCGGCTGTGAGTTCCAGCACCCCTGTGATCGGACCGGGAGCCGCAGGTTCAGTATCTTCTGAGGTTGACGGCTCAGGGGTTGGTTCGGAGGTTTGCGATCGCGGCTGTCGCTGATGAAGATCCGGTGCAGGAACTATCGCTGGGTTCGGTAATACTAGGCGATCGGATGGGGGAGGTGTAAATTCAAACTCTCTGATCTCACCTCCCCGCTCTTGAGTAATGATACGTTCGACATTTGAGAGTTCCAAGGTTACGGCGGAAGAACGCACCGAACTCGCATTCGTTGTCTCAGAGGTTAAGTTCGTGCTGAAAGCATCAGAATCAATCCCTTCTACCTTTTTTTGGTCTGTTAGCGTAGTTGAGATCGGGTCAGACTGGGCATTTGCCGATTGACTTGTGCAACAGGGCTGCAAATCTGCCGCCGTTCCCATCTCTTCTGCTAGCTTGCTCCCAGACGTGCCATGGCACGTCTCTACATTACTCCTCTGCTCATCGGCTTGTCCGCAGGTGGTGACCAACTTTTGCTGAGGTGAATTAGCCGCATTTATTGAGCGGTGAGCAGGTATCTTATCCTGTGCGTCTAAAAAGTCCTCATGTCCTTTTACCTCATTTCCTTGAAGCCTTTGACTGGGAGCCTCTGCATTGTTTCCACCTAACTGTAAGGATTCCACCGGACTTGATATCGAGGATTGCGGCGTGCGATCGCGGGAGTCTCCGGTGCGGTTTGACGGCAAATCATGACCCGCTAAACTTGTCTTGGCATCTCTGCTCTGTGACACCTCGGTTCCTTGGTTCTCTTGGGCAGAATAACGGGCAGAAATCGACCGTCCTAGCAGAGCAGCCTGTGAAGATGTTATGTCTGATGAAAACTCTGGCGGTAACGTTTCGGGTGGGGTTGGTGTCGCCAGTCCCTTTGGAGTTGGCTGGGGAAGGCGAGTCGGTACTGAACTCAGATGTGAGGACGAAAGGGGAGCAACAGCGTCCTCAGTCGTTAACGATTGAATAATGGCAGGAGTTTCAGGCGGCTGAACGGGTTGGGGCATTTTTCAACAATAACGGTCGAAGGAACAAATCCGAAGCATACCGCCTTACCGCGCCTAATCACAGCGGGGCGAGATACGCCTCGCCCCTTTGAAAAACTCAGGGATGAAGCAAAGTATAATTTACTCCAAATCCCGTCGCTTGGGGTTACGAGCCGGATCGTTTGACAGGAAGCCAAACACGAATAAGGCAACGAAAATACTAACAACGATATAGACCACAATCTTGAGTGTCAGCATCTTGAATATCTCCCAGAGGTATGAATCATTGAATTGGCGATTATGTTGCGTTTTGCAACAACTTTTCTAATCATACCCAATAGTGGTTCCCTTTCCCTTGTTGATAGGCAAAGTCTACTGGCGCTCAGGATGTTTGATCGGTATTTTCAGGACACTTTCTCTAAATCAGCCTAGGATCATTATCCTTACATCCTTATGCACATCCGACTTTTTTAGTCAAGAGTAAGTTCCATGACCTAAGACCCATGATAAATTCCTTTTGCCATCTACCTTTGTTCAATCATCCCAAAAATGAGCCTGAACCTCTTACCGATGGGATTTTAGCCTGAAGCTGACATCGATAAACCCAAGTCTGTCACGAAAACAGTATTAAAAGTCTCATCCTTTGTGTAAAAGTATGTACACAATGTTATCCGTGTAAGACTTAAAATTTTGTCGCTCTATGCAGCCTATTCGCACTTTTAACGTTTCTCCCGCTTTGCCAGAAGCCCTGGAACCCTTACGCAAGCTGGCATACAACCTGCATTGGGACTGGAATGTGGAAACAAAAGACTTGTTTCGACGCCTAGACCGTAAACTCTGGGAATCCACTCGCCATAATCCCGTTTTGATGTTGGGGATGATTAGCCAAGCCCGTCTGGAAGAAGTGGCGGAAGATGATGGGTTTCTGGCACAAATGGAACGAGCATCTCGACAGTTAGACGACTACCTCAAGGAACGGACATGGTATCGTAAACATCGTGGCAACAGCGATGAAAAGGAATGCTATGCATACTTCTGTGCCGAGTATGGGTTAGTCGATTGCCTGCCCATATATTCCGGTGGTTTGGGTGTTCTGGCAGGGGATCATCTTAAATCTGCCTCTGACCTTGGTTTGCCTTTAGTGGCAGTCGGTTTACTTTATCAAGAAGGATACTGCGCCCAATACCTGAATGCAGATGGTTGGCAACAAGAGCGCTATCCCATTAATGACTTTTACAATATGCCGCTGCACTTAGAGCGGAATGCTGATGGTTCAGAAGTGCAGATTGCCGTCGAATATCCAGGTCGTACTGTTTATGCTCGCGTCTGGCGCGTGCAAGTGGGAACGGTTTCCTTGTATCTGCTCGATACTAACATTGAACCCAATAATCCCTACGACCAAGATATCACCGACAGACTCTATGGGGGTGATCTGGATATGCGGATTCACCAAGAGATGATGTTAGGGATTGGTGGGATTAGAGCCTTAAAAGCCTTGGGATACAAGGTCAACGTTTATCACCTCAACGAAGGTCACTCCGCGTTTTTAATTCTGGAACGCATCCGTCGATATATCGAGGAAGAAGGGTTAAGCTTTACTGAAGCCAAACAATTGGCTCAGTCTACCCAACTATTCACCACCCATACGCCTGTCTCGGCGGGATTTGACCTATTTCCTCCCGATAAGGCAATGTACTATGTGGGTCATTATGCGAATATCTTTGGCTTGTCGCGGGAAGAATTTCTGGGGTTGGGACGAGAAGATACCGGGAATTTGGAATCCCCCTTTAGCATGGCAGCGTTAGCCATTAAAACCTCTAGCTTTATTAATGGTGTCAGCCGATTGCATGGGGACGTGTCGCGGAAGATGTTCCATGGACTGTGGTCTGATCTGCCTCTCGATGAAGTCCCGATTACCTCGATTACCAATGGTGTCCATGCTCGCAGCGTCGTGGCAAAGGCAAACCAGGAACTGTATGATCGCTACCTGGGTCCAAACTGGTCAAGCCGCAAGGCAGATGATCCGCTTTGGGATCGGGTGGCTTCGATTCCGGATGAGGAATTGTGGCGCAATCACCAAGCCTGTCGGTCTCAAATGGTGATGTCTGTACGGGAACGCTTACAATACCATTTACGCGATCGCGGCGCTACCCCTGCCGAAATTGATCGGGCGCGTGAGGTTTTAGATCCTAGCATTTTGACCATTGGCTTTGCCCGTCGGTTTGCCACTTATAAGCGGGCAAACTTATTCCTCCGAGATCTGGATCGAATTAAAAAAATTATCCAAGGTGATAAAGAACGAAAACGAAAAGTTCAGTTTGTCATTTCGGGTAAAGCCCATCCCAAAGACATGCCAGGGAAAGATTTCATCCGCAAGATTATTCATACGATTCGCGAAGCGGGATTGGATAACTCTGTCGTCTTTGTTCCCAACTATGACATTCACATCGCCCGACTGATGGTATCAGGATGTGATATCTGGTTAAACACCCCCCGTCGTCCGCGTGAGGCATCGGGAACCTCTGGGATGAAAGGTTCCATGAATGGTCTGATGAATGTCAGTATCCTTGATGGATGGTGGGGCGAAGCCGATTACGTGCGAACCGGTTGGCCCATCGGTCATGGGGAAGAATATGATAATCCTGAGTACCAGGATGAGGTAGAAGCCAACGCCCTTTATGACCTACTGGAACAGGAAATAGTCCCCCTGTTCTATGATCGCGACGATGAAGGATTACCGCGTGGGTGGATTGCCAAGATGAAAGATGCCATCCGGCTCAATTGTCCTACCTTTAATACCGCTCGTATGCTGCGAGACTATGCGATGCGTGGGTATTTCCCCGCTAGCGAACGGTACAAGGCGATGACTAGCGAGGGTTATCAACCTGTCAAAGCACTCGCTCAGTGGAAGCAACACTTATTTGAACAGTGGTACAGCATTAAAGTTGAAGACATTGACATTGCTGCTCCCAGCGATCTCATGGTCAATCAATCAGTTGCCGTGAAAAGCCGTATCAATCTAGCGGGACTAACGGATAATGATGTACAGGTCGAACTCTACCAAGGTTCAGTTAATGCCGATGGGCAAATTGTGAATGGTGTACCCGTGGTGATGGATTACCAAGGAACTGACGAACACAATATCAGCATCTACACGGCAGATATCAGTTATGATGCCAGTGGCTTACAAGGTTTGTCTCTCCGGGTTTTCCCCAAACACAAACACCTTTCTAGTCTCTATGAACCTGGCTTAGTTCTCTGGGCTTCTTAGTATTCCGTAGGGGCGGGTTTCACGACTACCGTTTACAGAAAGCACCCAGATGGAACTAAACCCGCCCCGACAGACGTAGCATTCTACGTCTGTACTCACCTGTCTAAAATTAAGGTGACAAGGTACGTAAATCCTCTAACACTTTTGTCACGGACTGATATCGATGCGGAAAGTGGTAGCGCACCATTTTTTTTAATATCTGAGCGAATTCATCACTCACATTTGCAAAATGATGCAAGCTAATTTCCCCTGTCTCTGAATCCAGGAGTAACTGGTGAGGAGGAATACCTGTCAGCGCTTGAATCCCAATCACGCCGACAGCATAAATATCGCTACAAAGCTTCGGATGTCCAGCGTATTGTTCGGGCGGCGCATAGCCACGAGTACCAACGGCTACAGTCTGGTGTTCTGGCGTATCGTGTTCCTGATCCAGTTGTTGTTGGGGTTGAATCTGTTTAACTGCTCCAAAATCAATTAATACTAATTGACCATCGGTTTGGCGACGAATAATGTTACTGGGTTTGATGTCCCGGTGAATAACATTGTGGTTATGGATAAACACCAGAATTTCTAAGAGACCTTTAATTAACTCAACGACTTGTCCTTCTGGCATACCCTTATCCCCAGATAACTCGTCTTTTAGTGAATCTCCTTGAATGTATTCTTGGACGAGGTAGAATTCCCGGTTTTCTTCAAAATATGCCAGCAATAAGCTGTCACGCATTTAAATTGGGAATGGGTAGCGAGCAAGATGCTCGCACTACAAGGATTTCGCAATTCTTGACATTATGGTTTAAATGCCGAACAGCTTAGTGGAATCTGAGGATGGCTGCCTAACTTTTCTAAGATTTCTGCTTCTGTATGAAATAGGCGTCTAGCAATGGAGAGAAATCGTTCATCGCGACGGGCGGGTTGTAAATGCTTGACCACACATTGGGGTTTACCAGGTCTGTGACTATCTTCTGCTAAATAGGTGAGACTAAATCCCCCAGAAGCGAGATTCCGATTAATCTCATAGCGTCCGGCTAAAATTTCGGGTTGGTCTGGTGGTTTAACCGGGGGTGGGGGTTCGCCCGAACCGGGTTTAGGTATCCCGTTATCAGTTGACCCATCTGGTGCAATCTGAGTCTTACCCTGATAAGCTGACCCCTCTGGTGCAATCTGAGTCTCACCCTGATAAGCTGACCCCTCTGGTGTATTCCCAGTCTCACCCTGATTAGTTCCCGGAGCGAGGGGTTTATCTTTTAACATAGCCTGAAGGACGATGCGAATATCCTCCTGTTCTTGGAGCAGACGCTCCCAATTGTGGCGTTCTTGCTGATTTTGGTAGGCGTTGTAAGTCAAGACTCCTGTCGATGAGATCACCAGTCCCAAGACGGGTGTGATTACAGGTATCCAACCAGCCTGCAGAAACACGATCACAGATACACCGCCCAAAAGACCAACCGCTAATGTCTCAGCCAGCAGCAGTTGCCGGATATTGTGGGTAATGGAAACTAAAATAGCGCCCGTCAACGACCAAAGCCAGATCCAGACCACTTCTCCCGATTCGGGTATAAACCAAAATAGCTTGCGTCCATCAAGAACAGTACTGAGCAGTTGACTGACAATTTGACCATGAACGACAACTCCCGGCATTTTTTGCAGAACTTCCCCTTGGGAACTGTAGGGCGTATAGAACAGATCATTTTCCGCCGGATCAGAAACCCCAATCAAGACGATGCGGTCTTTGACCAACAGAGGATCAAAATTCCCTTCCAGAACTTCTGTCAGAGTCACACTATTGGCTAGCTTGTCCCCAGAGCGGTAATTCAACAAGATTTGATAGCCACCCGTATCCGCCTTTTGGTAACCTCCTGAATGGGGTTTTAGGGGTTTGAAAATAATATCTCCCCATTTGAGATATTCTTGTTCGTTTTGCTGAATGGTTTGTGGTTTAATTCCTTTTTGTTCAAGGTAGTACCGAGCTAACTGAAAGCTAAAGGAAAGACGGGTCGTGCAACCTTCAGGAATTTCGGCGTCGTGAAACAACAACGCCCGACGCACGACATCCCCTTTACCGATGGCTAAATCAGCAAAACCAATTCGCTCCTCAGGCGCATTTTTCGGTGGGGGAGTCCCTCGCTTAGTTTTATTTCCTAGCCGACAAATGGGGATAATGCGATCGCTGTTCTTAAACAACTGGTTTAATTCAGCATTACCCGGAGGTATCGGTCTATCCCGATACATATCCAAACCAATCACCGCTGGTTCATTTTGCTGTAACTTTTGCAGTAGCTGCGTCATCACCGTATCACTCAGGGGCCACTGCTCTAGGGATTCAACATCATTCTCCGTCACCTCAACCACTAACAGGCGTGGGTCAGGAGGTAAACTGGGTCGCAACTGCATCAACCGATCATAAGCATAAAGCTCCAACGGCTCCAACAGCGCTAACTGGCGAACTCCCAGTAACAAACCTGTCATCGCCAAACTGGTGAGCCAGACTGGATTTTTCCAGGTCAAACGACCCATGCGTTTCAGAGACGACCACCAGGTAAAGAGTTTTGACCCTTCGCCACCCTCGTAGGGAACCTGGTTTTGAGATAACTCCCCACTAGTCTCTTTCACCTATCTGATTACTCACAACTAACACCTTAACGTTAGCAATAATTTTGATTCTCCCCCTCTTCCTAATGTTGAGGTTGCAAGGCGAGTAAATCCTCTAACACTTTTGTCACAGACTGATATCGATCCATAAAGTAGTAGCGCACCATTTTTTCTAATATTTCACCGAATTCGTCACTCACGTTTGCCAAATGACGCCAGCTAATTTCCCCTGTCTCTGAATCCAGCACTAACTGGTGAGGAGGAATGCCTGTCAGAGCTTGAATCCCAATCACCCCAACCGCATAAATATCGCTGCTCAGAGTCGGGTGTCCAGCGTATTGTTCTGACGGTGCATAACCACGAGTACCAACCGCCACCGTATTATGTTCCTGGGTATCGTGTTCCTGATCCAGCTTTTGTTGGGGTTGAATCTGTTTGACTGCCCCAAAATCAATTAACACCAATTGACTATCAGTTTGGCGACGAATAATGTTACTGGGTTTGATAAGCTGTCATGCATTTAAACTGTGATAAGAGCATTACCCTTATTTTTCAGTTTGCGCCCCCAGTTAATAACTAGCTTGTCTTCATTTAAAAGTTGATGCAACAAAGATTCTAACTCTTCAATGGATTCAAAAAGCCGA
>NZ_JAVKEA010000101.1:0-37445 GCF_040221695.1 Coleofasciculus sp. E2-BRE-01
ACGAAAAATCGGGCATTTCGGCTTTTAGAAGTTAGCTTGACCGAACAAGATTCTGTACGGTTTTCCTCCCTTGTCCTCTTGTCCCCCTTGCCCTCCTTGTCTTGCCCCAACCGCACAGTAAAAAACCTACACCTGTCAGCTGGGGGTGAGGGGGTTCTAGCTTAAGTTGATACCTAAGACGTCAGTGCAGGGCGCACGTCACGTTGATAAAGGGCGCACGTCAGGTTGATAAAGGGCGCACGTCTATGCGCCCCTACGGTATCTAACGCTCGGTCAACCGCGTCAACACTTGATTCGACCGTTCCACAAATGCCTTCATTCCATTGGCGTCAAAGCCTCGTTGCGCCATTAATGCCAAATCATAAACGTGTTGACAAATTTGATTGGCTAGTTCCCCACTCGGCGATGAACCCACACCTTGGACAATACTCCCCTGACTAATCTCCACCAAGTTCTGAATCAAGGGATGCGCCGTATTCACGACTAAAATATGCTCCTCCGGAAACTGCGCCGCCTGCTGCTGCAGTAGGGCGGTCATATCCTGCAACCGTCGCATGGCTTCCGGTAACAGTACCATGGCTGGCGGTGTCCCTTGGGGGTCATCAGATTTCAGCGCCTGGGTTTTCACGTTTACCTTGGGCTTGTTTATCGCTTGCTCAAATAACTCCTTAATCAGTTCGCTACGAGTCTTATTAGTTTTGGGGTCAACGATATCTGACGCCTTGTCTTGGTCAACCAGGGTATTATCTAACTCCGAGTCTACCCGCGAGAACTTGACATCCGAATATTCCTGTTCCAGGAAACTAATAAAGTGGGTGTCGATAAACGAGTCCAGATACAGGACTTCTAACCCCTGATTCTTGTGCAGTTCCACATAAGTCGCTTGGGCGGCTTCGTCGGTACAGTAGAAGACGTGGTTCTCGTGGTGGGCTTTGTTGCGGTCTAAATACTCCTTCAGCGTCGTATAGGTTCGCCCTTGCTCATCCTGATTCACGGCGGCTGGACTCACCTCTTGCCAAGCATCGTCTGCTTGTGACTGCACTTCTACCTCCGGTGTCTCTGCTTGGCTTTGGGACTCCCCAGAATAGGTGGTGCGATACATAATGATATCTTCAACTTGCTTTTTGAACTTATCATTATTCAGCGCCCCAAACTTGACAAAGGTACCCACATCTTGCCAGCAGCGGATATAGTCTTTGCGTTGCTCAGTATATAGTTGGTTAAGACGGTCAGCGATTTTCTTGGCGATAAAATCCGCAATCCGGCGCACCGTCCGGTCATTAGTCAAGGCGGAACGGGACACATTGATGGGAATATCCGGACTATCAATTACCCCGCGCAAGGGCATGAGGAAGTTGGGAATGACTTCTTCGCAGTTGTCACTGACAAAAACCTGATTACAGAATAACTTGATATGACCTTTGGTCACATCCACATCCGGCTTCAGTTTGGGGAAATAGAGAATCCCATTCAACAGGAACGGATAATCAGTCTTCAGATGCACCCACAGCAGGGGGTCTTCCTGAAACGGATACAGATAGCGATAAAATTCTAAGTAATCCTCATCCTTGAGATCCCGTGGTGATTGCTTCCACAGTGCTTTGTGTTGATTGAGATCCTCCCCATCCAGCTTAATTGGCACTGGCATAAAGTCGCAGTACTTCTTCACCAGTTGGCGAATCCGGGCGGGTTCGATATATTCGGTCTCTTCATCCTGTAGCGTCAGCGTAATCGTGGTTCCCCGTTCTTGGCGAGAGGATTCCGACAGTTCAAACTGAGGCGAACCATCACAGGACCAATGTACCGCCTCAGCCCCGGCTTGGTAGGAGAGGGTATCAATCTCGACTTTCTGTGCCACCATGAAGCAGGAGTAGAACCCCAAGCCGAAGTGACCGATAATCTGCTGGTCGGCGTCTTTTTGGTATTTCTGGATAAATTCTTCGGCGCTGGAGAAGGCGACTTGGTTAATATATTTTTTCACTTCCTCAACCGTCATGCCAATCCCGTTATCGGAGACGGAGAGGGTTTTATTATTTTTATCCAGGGAAATGGTAATTTCCGGTTCCCCCACATCCCCATCCACTTCTCCAGAGTAGGACACCATCTTCAGCTTCTGGATAGCATCCACAGCGTTGGATATCAATTCCCGCAAGAAGATTTCGTGGTCGGTGTAGAGCGACTTCTTGATAATGGGAAAGATATTCTCAGTATGAATGGTGATTTTTCCCTGTTCGAGTACAGTCATAGGTATAACGCCATATAGGTTTAGGGTTCATTGATGATTTTGCGCGATCGCAGCTGATTTTCAGGAGGGGATGACCCACGGATAAGATTCGGATTTCCTCACTTGATTGGTCATTTGTCATTTGTCTTGAGTTATATTTTGATAGGCTGAGTTTTTTGAATTAGATGTTTGGATCAATTCTTCCAGGTTAACCGTTGCCAACTGTTCCCGAATATAATGCTGTTGTTGTTGATCAAATATCTGGTAAAACTTCTGATAATTACCCTTCTTAATACCCTGCTGATTCACCGCCCGTCCCTCATGCACAAGACTAAGTTGCTTGCCCATAACTTGATAATCTTGCAGCATTTTCTCACTAAACTCAATACCAATAAATTGACACAAGTGTTCCAAAACGGGACGGGGATTTTCCACCAACCCTTCGTACTGGACTAAATGATGATTCGGCTGATGAATATGGCGGCGAGTTGCCTCAATTGCCCGTTTCCAGTCGTCCAAGCATCTGTCAATTGTCCTTGCCCCTCCCCAGGGTTTGGGATACTTGTTAGTGACTTCATACAACGAAGCCACGACATCAACTCCATTCCTGACCAGATGAATAAATCTGGCTTCAGGAATCAGCTTTTCAATATAGTCGATTTGATAAATATGATCCGGAGTTTTTTCTAAGAAAATATGCTTCCCCTGTTCTTGCGTCAGCAAACTCATAATTGCCATAAATCTGCGGGTGTAATATCCCAATAAAATTAGCTGAGGCAGGCGTTTGAGGAGTTCAGGGCGCTCAAGTTCATCTCGAAAATAAATCTCCATCCTCGGTTTTAACCGTCGCGATATCAACCCCAATGCCAGTCGGCGAGGTTCGTATTCAGGAATGCCATAATGAAAGAATTTAGATTCTCGAAAAGAGGCAATATCGGGATGAGCCGCAAGTAGACTCTGGAGTAGGGTTGTCCCTGAACGAGAACAGCCGACTAAAAACAGCGGTTGACTGGATTGACGAATTTTCATAGGAAGTAGGGGGTAAAAATTAAAGTTAATGGCAAGGATCGTCCTTCGTCCTTCGTCCTTTAGAAGGATTGGAGAACTATTTAGTAACTTTAATAGAATTGGGTTTATTGCTACCAACCGACTCAAGAAAATTAATAGGCACGAACTTGCTCCAAATCCTTTAAACTGTACCCAAATCGATTAACTCTTTTTTCAAATAAATTTTCGATGACCTGACAATAGATAGTTTTCAGTCCGCCTTGCTGGTGCTTCATCTGCCGCCACTTGGCAAAATAGTTTTGGTTGGCATTGGGATTAATTTGGGGAGCCATGGAAATAGCATCAACACCGACACAATCAAGAACTAAATCCAACGTCTGTTGCGGTGAAGCCACAAAGTCCTCATATTTAACCACAATAACATTCTGGAGATACTTTCGATCCCGATCAAATCGTTCGTGACACCGTAGCCAATGTTCCATCAACGAATACATTGAGGTATTACTCCACTTAGCGGTAGCACAAGACACAGCAATGGGATGCCGCAACATCATAATAAAAAATGAGTGGGGAAACATCGCCTGCAAAAATCGGCTCCGAACTAAATTGGGTGGTGATTTTTCCAGTAATACAGGTTGAGTCATATCCCAATAGGGCTTCCATTCATCAAACAGTCGTTGGGCATTTTCCGCAGATACTAAATCTGATTTCTCATCCATGAATGAAGCCTTGACAAAGCCAAAACGCCCTGCTCCCCCATAGACTTTTGCTGGCGGGTAGACCGATTGTAACCATTGCCCTTCATCCTCAATTGCCCCTGTATCTTTAAACCCACTAATTTGAGGATGTGCTGCCAGCGTCTTAGCCAGGAGAGACGTTCCGCTTCTGTGTAATCCCCCAAGAAAAAGGTACTTATAATCTTGCATATATAATCGTTAACGACAAAAAAATATTAATCAGGAATTATCATTTAGTCTAGTTTAGCATTCTCCGGCAAAGGTTCTATAATAAATAACCGTGACGACTAAGTAGTCGGACAAAAGAAAGCGGCACGCCCATTAAGTTTTGTAAAACGCCCTCAAACTTTTACTGTTCCCTGTTCCTTCCTAATCTCAATCGTTAACTTTAATTGTGTCCACCTACTTATACCTTCAGTTCATTCAAGCTTAACTCTTAATATTGCCCATCAACTCTATGCCACTTATTTCTGTTGTGATTCCCGTCTACAACGGGGAAAAGACGATTCAAGAGACGATTGAATCTGTCACTAGCCAAACCTTTAGGGATTTTGAACTGATTGTGATTGATGATGGTTCACAGGATTCTACCCTGGATATTGTCAAACGTATTCCCGATTCTCGCTTAAAAGTGTTTTCCTTCCCCAATGCAGGTTTAGCCGCCAGTCGTAACCGAGGGATTAAGCTAGCCTGTGGAGACTATATTTCCTTTATCGATGCGGATGACTTGTGGACACCGGATAAACTAGAGGCTCAACTTCAGGCGTTGCAAACGCATCCCCAAGCGGCTGTCGCCTATAGTTGGACAGATTGTATTGATGAATCGGGTCAATTTTCCCGTCGCGGTAACCATATCACCATCCAGGGTAATGTTTATGCTCAGCTTTTATTAACGGATTTCATCGAAAACGGCTCGAATCTTTTAATTCGTTCTCAGACGTTTGAGAAGGTGGGGTACTTCGATGAATCCCTTCCGGCGGCTGAGGATTGGGACATGTGGTTGCGGCTGGCGGCTAATTATGAGTTTGTCGTGGTTCCATCCCCGCAGGTTCTCTATCGACTATCGGCGAGTTCTATGTCGGCGAATGTTGTCAGACAAGAGGCGGCGTGTTTACGGGTAATTGAACAGGCGTTTGCTCAAGCACCTGATTCTCTACAACATTTAAAACAACCGAGTTTGGCTAATTTATATAAATACCTAACCTTTAAAGTTCTGGAGGGATATCCAGAACCCCAAGCGGGTCAAATAGCGATGCGCTTCTTGTGGCAAATATTACGCCATGAACCTCACCTCTGGCAAAAAGGAGTAACGTTAAAGGTTTTGTTGAAAAGTAGTTTGCTCAGCCTACTTCCCTCTCAACTTGCTCATCAATTCATGTTAAAAAACTGGCTAAATACGACTACATTGCTTGGCTATATTCAAATCAATCCGTGATTTTTTAGGGTAATAGCCGTTGTGTAATGTGGGTTCGGTAACAGTAGTAACCCATCAAAACCTTGAGAAATGGTGCGTTAGCCAAGCGTAACGCACCCTACAATTTTGCTTATTGAGAAAATATTACAATATCGGAAGATAACCTATTAATTTTGTAACTGACGCTCTTTTCGCAACGAATTTCTCAAGCTTGTGCGTATTCCTTGAGCTTGGTGAGGAGATAGGAGAGTTGCCAATCCAATTTTAAATAAAACGATTACCATTAATTTTCCGCGTCGCAGCCAAGCCGGGTCATTGAGAATCGCTTGCCAGAAAAACCGTACAGCAACTAATCCTTGGCGTCGTTCCAAATTTCCCTCCAGTGCTTTCAGGGTAAGATACTTATAACGATTCCCCAAAATTTCCCGTTTCAGGTGTTGTATAGATGGGGGAGCCTGTGCCCAAGCTTTTTCTAATACACGCAAACTTCCGGCTTCCATTTTCCAAACATTAAACGAGGCAGACGTCGGGGAAATTCGATATAAAATTTGAGCCGATGGTACAGCTACAAACTCATAGCCAGCCGCCAAGCGTAACCACATATCCCAATCTTCACACGGTGTTACTGAACTGTCAAATTCACCCACCTCAGTTAACACGGTTTGGCGAATCAAGGGATTAGAACCACTCTCGATAAAATCTCTGACTAATAATTTTTCATACACCTGTCCACTTTCAGTAATATGACCTCCCGGACGCAGAAATTGTCCCGATTCATCAATCCAATCCGTCCAACTATAGGCGACAGCCGCTTGAGGATTCTCTTGCAACGCTTTCAGTTGCGCTTCCAGTTTATCAGGTGTCCATAAGTCATCAGCATCTAGAAAAGAAATATACTCCCCTGTCGCCTGAGTCAGTCCTCGATTGCGAGTCGGTGCTACTCCAGCATTAGGATAGGAAAACACCCGCAAGCGTTCATCCTTTATCTGGGAAAGAATCTCTAGGGTTCTATCAGTTGAGCCATCATTAATTACCAATAGCTCAAAATCTGATAGAGTTTGCTTTAAAACAGACTCAATTGTCTCTTGTATGGTTTTTTCGGCGTTATACGCAGGAATAATAACTGAAATTAAGGGCATAGTAATTGGGCTTCTTTATAGTGATGGACTTCGTTTCACAACCAAAAATGAACTGAGCAAGCTTCCCCAGAAAAATTCCATTTCACAAGCGGCAATTAGATTAGTCTTGAATTGCCCCCGATACTTGATCAACTGTAAAACAACTCGACGCAAGCTGCCCAAAAAGTTGCGAAGAACAATCAGTGGTTTCTGCCACGGTTTAGCATTCACCATCCGTAGCTGACACGTCGCTAACCCACACCCCCGTGAAATAGAGAGTAAATAATCTCGTTCTAATCGCCAGTGGGGTATTTGATGATAGGTGTGCAAATCTGGATGATACCAAATTTCCCACCCAGCTTTATATATGTACAGTAAGGGTTCATAATCATCCCCCTGTATCATCACTCCCGGTAATTTACCTGTTAATGTAGGACACGATGGCACAGTTTCACACCAGGCTTTTTTCCGCACCACCAATGAAGCCGCTGGCGGTAATCTCAAATTTTGCGGTTCAAATTGATGGGGTGTGGAACCATGTTCTCGAATCGCTAAAAAGGCTTGGATACGTTGAAAATTTTCCGGCGGTTCGACTTCAAAGTCCCCATGAATTTGCCCACTAAATGCACCCGCTTGGGGATGTTCTTGGGCAAAGGTATACGCTTGGGCTATCCAATCGGGATTGGGTAAGTTATCATCATCCAAGAATCCAATCAGTTCCCCCTGCGCCGCTTGCACCGCCCGTAATCTGGCAAACGCCGCCCCCTGTTGCGGTTCCAGGATGTACGTTAGGGGAACATCGACTAGCCAATTCCCTTGATACTCATGTACCACTTGGGCGGTATTATCTGTACTGTTATTATCAACAACAATTATTTCCCAGGAAATCTGGTCTAAACCTATTTGCTGTCGCAGTTTTTCAAACAGCTTCGGCAAACGGCTGGCACCATTATATGTAGGAATCGCTACGGTGAAGTCTATAGACATTGTTTGGTCATTGTTATTTGTCATTGGTCAAAACACTGATTTCACGGATTTATTTGGGAGATAGGGGTAGGGAGGTGAGAGCTTATTGACACTGATTACACAGAGAATTTAGTTCTCTCATCAAGATAGGATGATTGGGATTTTAAGCGTCATTGGTCTTATGTCATTGGTCTTATGTCATTTGTCGTAGAATACTGGTAATCTTTTGGGGCGGGTTTAGTTATATTAGCTTGTTAAAGCAAACGTTAGTGGTAAAACCCGCCCCTACCATTCCTTTTTCTTCTCCTGCTCCCCCTGCTCACCTTAATCAAGCCGGATTGAGGGGTGAGTTTATTTCTTCCCACCTACTTGCCTTTCAGGGTGATGATTTGGTTCGGGTGATTGAAATAGCCATTTTTGTATAAATAGAATGGACTCTCTAAACTACTCAAAACGAGTTGCCATTGACAAGCGGCGACTAAATCCGATTGACGTTTACCCTGATATTTAAGACTGTGAATAATGAGTTTCCGCAAGTCGTTAACGGTATAGGCAACAAAAGCTAAGGGGCGTTGCCAAGGCTTAACACTTAACATGCGGGTGACAAAACGGCTGAGTCCAATGCCACGCATAAAGGGAATTAAATAGTCTCGCTGTAAGCGTTTCTGGGGAATTTTATGGTCAATTTCCATGTCTGGATTATACCAAATTTCCCAGCCGTTGAGCTGCATATAACTTAACATTTCCAAGTCTTCTCCGGTGAGCATATTTCCCTGAATTCTGCCGGTTAAAATCAGTTGACTAGGAACACTATCCAAATAAGCCTGTTTGCGAATGACTAATCCGGCGGAAGGAGGTAATAATTTGTTGTGGGGTTCGTAGCGAAAGGGTTGGTCACCACGTTCTGCGATCGCTAAAAAGGGTAAGATAGGTCGTAAGCTGTCTGGAGGCGGTACTTCAAAGTCGGGATGGATTTGACTCCCATACGCCCCCGCCTGGGGATAGGCTTGAGCAAAGGCAACGGCAGCAGCCACCCAGTTTAGGGCGGGAATGTTATCATCATCTAAAAAGCCAATCAGGGGCGCTTGGGCTTCCTTAACGGCTAACTGGCGGGCAAATCCTGCTCCTTGTCTGGCTTCAACGCAGTATCGTAAGGGATTGTCGGGAGACCAGTTTTCCTGATAAGCTTTAATAATCTCAGCCGTATTATCGGTACTGTTATTATCAATAACGATAACTTCCCAGCGAATCGATTCTGTACCCGTTTGGCGGCGCAGTCGTTCTAATACTTCGGGGATTCGGCTTCCGCCATTATACGTGGGAATCGCGACGGTGAAGGTAAGGGACATAACAAGTCACTTTTGCCTAGTTGAGAAGACAATCGGTTTAAGTGTTTGTAGTTAGTGCTGAGGCACTGATGGCGCTAAAGCGCTTACTACGAACGTTTAAGGTTTCTTAGAGATGCCCCTGTCCTGTATTCTGATCCTAACTGAATAGTAGTTGAATTCGGCAGAGATTCTCCTAAAACTTTAAACTTTAATGAAGATTTTTTACGAAACCCGTTCAATGTACCGATTGCGGTTCCGGCAAATTTACCGCCTCCTTTTTCTCAAAGGTGAGGGCATTATCCACACAATGAACGAGGATTGTATCTCCCGCCCCAAATGTGTTTTCTAATAACTTCGTGGCAATTGGATTTTCGAGTTCCCGTTGGATTGCCCGTTTCAGAGGACGCGCCCCATAGACTGGATCATACCCAACATTTACCACATAGTCTTGCGCCGTCGATGACAGTTCAATGGAGATTTTCTGATCCGCTAACAACCGTTCAATCCGTTTCAGTTGAATCTCGACAATTTGCCGCAGTTCCTTACGAGTCAGGGTATGGAAGATAATAATATCATCGACACGATTGACAAATTCGGGGCGAAACTGCTTTCTCAAGGCATCGGTTACCCGTTTTCGCATTTCCTCATACTGGGTATCATCCCCTGCCACACTGAGAATATGATCACTGCCAATATTACTGGTCATGACAATAATCGTATTGCGGAAATCCACGGTTCGCCCTTGGGAGTCGGTGATGCGTCCATCGTCAAGAACTTGTAATAAAATGTTAAATACATCCCGGTGTGCCTTTTCCACTTCATCTAGCAATACCACCGAGTAAGGGCGGCGGCGAATGGCTTCGGTGAGTTGTCCCCCTTCTTCATAGCCCACATATCCGGGAGGCGCACCCACCAATCGGGAAACGGCGTGTTTCTCCATATATTCGGACATATCAATCCGCACCAATGCCTCCTCACTGTCAAAAAGGAACTGTGCCAAAGCCCGCGCCAATTCCGTTTTCCCCACACCTGTGGGTCCCAAGAAGAGGAATGAACCGATGGGGCGTCCGGGATCTTTCATCCCCGCCCTAGCGCGACGAATGGCGGCGGCGACGGCTTCCACGGCTTCTCCTTGTCCAATCACTCGTTTATGCAGATGTCCTTCTAACTGCAACAGTTTCTGGCGTTCCGACTCCAGCAATCGTTTTACCGGAATCCCTGTCCACTTGGCGACAATTTCGGCAATATCGGCTTCGGTAACTTGTTCCCGGAGTAAGGCGGAACCCTTCGCCTGGAGTTCCATCATCATCGTCTCTTTTGCCTCGCGATCGTGCTGGAGTACCTCTAATTGTCCATACTTAAGCTGGGCGGCTTGATTTAAATCATAAGCGCGTTCGGCTTGCTCAATTTTAACCCGGAGTTGGTCTTCTTCTTTTTTCAGGTCATTAATTTCTTCTAAAAGTTGTTTTTCCGACTGCCATTGTCCGTTAAGCTGTTGGTGATTGGTTTCGAGTTGTTCAATCTCTTGTTCAATCCGGGCTAACCGTTCCTGAGACGACTGATAGGCACTGCTAACGGCGGCGACACCCTGACGCTGACTTTCGGCTTCTAGGGATAGCTTTTCCATCTTTAGCTGCATCAGCCTGCGATCAATGGCTTCGAGTTCCACGGGTTTGGAGGTAATCTCCATTTTCAGCTTAGCGGCGGCTTCATCAACTAAATCAATGGCTTTATCGGGCAAAAAGCGATCGCTAATATACCGATTCGATAGGGTTGCGGCGGCGACTAAGGCGGAGTCGGTAATCGTCACATTATGGTGAACTTCGTAACGTTCCTTAAGTCCCCGTAAAATAGAAATCGTATTGTCCACCGTCGGCTGTCGTACCAGTACCTGTTGAAACCGTCGTTCCAAGGCGGCGTCTTTTTCAATATGCTTGCGGTACTCATCTAAGGTTGTCGCCCCAATACAGCGCAATTCGCCTCGCGCTAGCATGGGTTTGAGTAAATTCCCGGCATCCATGGTTCCTTGACCTGATCCGGTACCGACAACCGTGTGCAATTCATCAATAAACAGGACAATATGCCCATCGGACTGGGTAACTTCCCGTAAGACGGCGCGGAGTCTATCTTCAAATTCCCCTCGATATTTCGCCCCAGCAATTAAACTCCCCATATCCAGGGAAATCAACTGGCGTTCTTTGAGGGATTCTGGCACATCTCCATTAATTATCCGTTGTGCCAATCCTTCTGCGATCGCGGTTTTACCGACACCGGGTTCCCCAATGAGTACCGGGTTATTTTTAGAACGTCGGGATAAGACTTGCACCACTCGACGAATCTCTTCATCCCGCCCAATTACCGGATCAAGTTTCCCGGCTTTGGCTTGTTCGGTCAAATCCCGCCCAAATTTCTCTAGCGCTTCATAGCGGGATTCGGGACTTTGATCGGTGACTTTTTGGGAACCCCGAATCGCTTTAACAGCGGCTTCGAGTTTGGTACTATCCAGGTCAAAGCCTTTAAACAAGCGGCGTCCAATGCGTTCATCGGCGGCTAATCCCAAGAGTAAATGCTCAACCGCAATATAGTCATCTTGCAGGGCGACTCTGGATGCCTCGGCATTATCCAGCATAATATCCAAGCCTCGCCCCAGGTAGAGTTGGTCAACATTATTCACCTTAGCTTGGCGATTGGCGAAGGCTTCTAGCTGCTGCTTAAACGTCGGCACATCCACCGTTACCCGTGAGAGAATCCGGGCGGCTAACCCCTCTTGTTCCAAGAGTGCGATCGCCACATGTTCAACTTCTAGCTGTTGATTGCGACAGCGGCGGGCAACGTCTTGGGATTTAACGATCGCTTCCCAGGCTTTGTCGGTAAATTTGCTGGCGTCGGTGGGCTGCATGAGTGGTTATCTAGTGATCGAGTCTTGCTTGATTGAATAGTATCTCCCAGTGGCAGTATAACAATATAAGTAGCCCACGGCTTGACACGGTTTGATCTTTACGATCAGCTTCACTGGTATTTAAGGCAATCGTTCTCATTAAAGGCAATAGATAATAAATTTTTGATCTTTTCCAAAAATTGAAAATAAGTGGGTTTATAAAGTTATGTATTTAAATGTTATATTTCAAGGGAAGCATAGCCTCAACCGAGACATTTCCTTATCGAACTGGGTAACGAAAGGGCGGGTTTAGTTAAGTTATCGGTTTGGCGCCATAAGTTATCCGTCAAACCCGCCCCTACTTCCCCTACTTCCCCTGCTTCCCCTGCTTCCCCTGCTTCCCCTGCTTCCCCTGTCCTGACCACGTTTGAACCGTGCGCCCCCTAACCTTTTGCCCAAACCACGGTGTATTCCTGGAGAGGGATTTCAGGGTATCTTGTGCCACTGTCCAACCCTGCTGCGGGTCAAATAACACCAGTTCGGCGGGTTGCTCATTGGCAATCTTCGCGGGGGATTGACCTAGACAAAACGCTGGATTTGTGCTAATAGTTTGCCACAGTTGCAGTGCTGAACATACGCCAGTGTCCACTAAATTTTGCCAAAGTAAAGGTAACGCTAACTCTAAACCAATAACTCCCGGTGGCGCTTCGGCAAAGGCAACGGTTTTCTCTTCGTAGGTGTAGGGTGTATGGTCAATGGCAATGGCATCAATCACCCCATCCCGAATGCCTTCGATGAGGGCGATGCGGTCTTCGGGATTGCCTAATGGGGGGTCTAAGCGTAAATTGGGATTATAATTGCTTACATCTTGAGTATCCAGCAGCAAATGCATCCAAGAGGTACTCGCGGTTACTGGAACCCCTCGTGCTTTCGCTGCTTGAATCAGTTCCACACCGCGACGGGTTGATATCCGCATCAAATGCACCGGAGTCGCGATCGCACTGACTACTTCTAAAATGGCAGATAAGGCGGCTGATTCTGACATCGCAGGATTTCCAGGGATACCAAACCGGATAGAATTTGCCCCTTCCCGCATCACCCCATTTCCCTTTAACTTCGGGTCACACGCCCACAACGCCACCGGGATTGGCAACGGGTGCAGGTATTCTAACACTCGCCGCAGTAAAGCCAGATTCGATAAAGGACGCCCATCGGCAAAACCTACGACGCCTGCGGCGGCTAACTCAGCCAGTTCCGTCATCTGTTGTCCTTCCACGCCCTGGGTTATCGCACCCCAGTAATATAGGTGAGGAGAAGAGTGGCTGGGATGGGAACGTTCCTGCTGACGCACACGGGCAAGTCCAGAGGGATTGTCTAACGGTGGTACTGTATCCGGCAAAATCGCTAATCGGGTAAAGCCTCCAGCAGCCGCCGCCGTGAGAAGTGATGTCCACGTTTCTCGTTCCTCATATCCGGGTTCCCCCGAATGACTGTAAAGATCAACTAAGCCAGTCCCTAAAATTAGACCTTGGCAATCCCGCACCACAGTATCACTTGACCATTCCGCAATTTTTGGTGCAACAGCCTTGATGATGCCGTCTGTAATTAGCACATCAGCGAGTTGGTCGGTTCCAGACACCGGATCTAAAATCCGGACTTGTTGCAGTAGTTCATTAGTCATGGGAAACACACAATTGGGGATTTAAGGACGGAGGGTTCAGTTGGTCATTTTTCGGTTGCCACAACAGCGAAATACTGGACAAATAAGAAATCCGGAGATTGGACAATTTTTGCTTGTTGAACAAAGTCAAAAATATTAGCCGTGCGGAGATCATTTGTCAAGGCAAGTGTTCCAGGCAAACGTCATGATCGAGTGACAAAAACTCAGGATCAAGAATGGTTTACCTTATTTCTATACCGAGATGTATTGCAGCGGAAGACCGATAAATAGATGAACCTCCCGAAACGCTAATGCTGTAAACACTTCTGGTGTAGAGAATTTCGTCTAACGGCTGTAGACTTTATTAAAAATTCACACAATCTGGAGTGTTATCCTGCCACAGTCTTTCTATTTGAATCTCTTATCTCTCTATTTGGTCATTTGTCATTCGTCATTTGTCCTTGGTCGAAGAATTCTGGCACTCCGTTGGGGCGGGTTTAGTTATATCAGGGTGAAAACCTTCCCATTAATGGTAAAACCCGCCCCTACAACTTTCAAAACTCTTCCCATCTCCCCCATCTTCCCCATCTTCTCTATCTCCCCCATCTTCCCTATCTCTACCCTCTGCCTTCTTGAAATACGGGGATGAGATACTCTGACAAGGTAAAAGCATCCACGCCCAACTCGGTGCGTTCCTGTGCGGCTAAAATCCCAGCTTGGGCATGCCACCAAGCCGCCGCCGCGACGGTGGCGTCTAGAGGAAATTTAGCTGTAGCGGGCTGTGCGACTAAACCGCCGATAAGTCCAGTAAGAACATCCCCACTCCCTCCACGGGCTAGGGCGGGTGTACTTTCTGGCACCAGCCAAACCGATCCCTGGGAATGAGCGATCGCACTTCTGGCACCTTTTAATAAAATCACAGATCGACTCAACTGAGACGCCTTTTGTACCGCACTCACGCGATCCGGAAGCAACTCCGCCGAATCCGGAAATAACCGCTTAAACTCACCCACATGAGGCGTTAACACCGTCGCCCCCTGACGCCGGATTAACGTGGGAATGGTTTTCAGTTCCGCCAAACTATTTAAGCCGTCGGCGTCTAAAATTAGGGGACATTCCACCCCCATTAATTCTTGTACCAAAGACTTCCCATCCAGCGTCAAACCCGGACCACAGGCGATCGCACTAAATTTACTTAAGTTTACAGAATCAGGAAGTTGTGCGATCGCGCCACTGGCGGTTTCCGGACAACCAATCACCAGCGCTTCCGGAACATGACTGACTAATAAAGGTTTCAGCGATTCGGGAACCGCCACAGACAGCATTCCCACCCCAGACGCCCGCGCCCCCAGTGCGGTTAAAATGGCACCGCCAGAATATTGGGTTGAGCCACAAATCAGCAGTAGATGCCCTTCCTTATATTTATAAGTAGCGGCTGGACGTTTTAGCGGCAGACAATCCCGCACCATTGAGGAAGTCACCCGCATTCGTCCCGGTGATTGACCCAAAACTGCCCAAATATCCACCAAGGGGATACCAAAATCAATTAATTCCGCCTCCCCCAGATAATCCAATCCTTGATCTTGTAGGTAAGCCTGCTTCCACAACCCCAAGCAGAATGTGCGACTTGCCCGAAGTGCCGTACCCAAGACTTCCCCGGTATCCGTGTGAATCCCAGAAGGTAAATCAATACTGAGGATAGGTTGGGAGAGTTGATTCAACTGCTTCACCGTATCCGCCAGATTCCCTTCGAGCGATCGCGTTTGCCCAAAGCCAAACAATCCATCAATAATTAAATCACAATCTAGCAACGGCTGAATCTGCTCATAAAAAGGAATTCCCAAACTCTCCGCATATTGAGCATGTTGGGAGGTTAATTCCTTAAGCTTATTAATCGGACGATAAATCAGCACCTCATAACCCTGACACTGTAACTCCCGCGCCACCACCAAAGCATCACCGCCATTATGTCCCGGACCCACTAACACACCCACGCGCCGCGTTTGCGGATAGGGATAAAGGGTTTGAATCCGCCTCGTAATCAACCCCGCCACCTTTTCCATCAACGCCGCGACAGGCATTCCCGCCTCAAAGATACGCCCTTCAATCTCGCGCATCTGCTCAGCGGTAACTACGATTTGTTCAATTTGTTCGCGTCGCTTTGTCGGTTGCACAGCAGTTATTCCCCATTTCGCCATCTTTGATTATTGCGCTATCAGATGCTGATTTGCATCAGTCCCCTGAAAGATGAACAACGTGCCAAACCTAAGTAACTGCCTGTTTGCCCCGGAGCCTTCTGCCTTTTAGGATCAACCCGGATTGGGTGTGACAAGCAATTGTTTAGATTAAGTACCTGGACATAAATTCTGTATGCTGTACTAAGAAATGTGAAGAAGTCGATCAATCCTTACTGTTGCCTGTTGCCTGTTGCCTACTCTCAACCGTTAACTTTAATGAAAGTCCACCTACTTATCAATAGATTAGCCACAAAATAAGCCAATGAAAACAACCAATAAATCGTCTCCAGCTTACGAACTCGACTTTTATGGATGGACACAGGAACAAGCAAAATTGCTCCAGGAACAAAAGTGGAGTCAGTTAGATATTCCCAACTTGGTTGAGGAGATAGAAGCATTGGGTAGACAGGAACGGCAAGAGCTGGAAAATCGCTTGGGAATTTTATTAGGACATTTGCTCAAATGGGAGTTTCAATCTGATAAGCGCTCAAGGAGTTGGTTTGCCACTATCCGGGAACAACGCCGTCGCATAGAACGGCTGCTTAAAAAAAGTTCCAGTCTGCAACCTTACCTACCTGAAGCCTTAGAGAATGGATACCAAGATGCCTTAGATTTAGCCGTTCGCGAAACCTCTTTGAGTTACAAAACCTTTCCCCCAGAATGCCCTTATTCTCTGGAGCAGATTTTCAATAACAACCTTTTTCCTGGAGAGACTTTTGATCCAGAGGAATACCGTTAAGCCGAATATTAGACGTTCGTAGTTGCGCTGTCTTCGCCATCAACGTTTGCTGCGTTACGACAAACATTTCGTTTAGTTCAAGCTAACGATGGCGTTAGTTTACCCAGAAAAAATGCTCCGCTTACTGGCATAACCCAGCTAAAATAGTGGAATATATTTAACCATTAAATCGGGCGCAAAGCTTTGCGCCCCTACAGTTTCCCGGCGTAAGGTTAATCTATCAAACTTGGTGTGCCACACCAGTACCATTACATTACCATCACAGGAATTCCGGGAACAGAAACGAATTAATCCGCTCAGCTAAATCTGCTGGTGTTGGCGGATCACCTGGGAAAAGTCCTAATCCATAAGCACCATCTGAAATAATAACAGTTGCCGCTTGCCAAGCCCAATAGCGGGTCAACGCATCAGCCTGTTCAATTTGCACTGAATCGATAATGGTGATAGACACAGCAGGAGTTAAGTTTGTAGGGGCGGGTTTTACTATTATCTGCTGCAATAGACCTAGACGTGAATAAACCCGCCCTGACCCTACCTATCGTTCATAATGATACAAAATAGTTGCACAAGTCAAGCGATCGCACACCTTAGAGTTCTAAGGGCAGAGATAGAGGACGAGTTGTCTGGATAATTTGTGAGAAAATCCCCAAAATCAAGTCCAAGTTATTCAGATAATGTTCCCCGCGTTCAATGGAAACTGTCGTTTTGACTAATTTAAGAAATTTCCAAATACTTCCAGTTGTAATAACTCCATAAATACAACCAATTTCATTATTTTTGTGTTCGTTAAAAATTTGAGCTGCAACCATCTCGGCAATACATTGAGGAATTCCTGATTTAATATTATCGTTCTTAGCTTCCACCAGTGTAACGACTGGTGCTGTCACTTCCAACTGTTTGGGCGAATGACTGAGAATAAAATCACATCGACCATTGAGTCCTCTGTCTTTATCAATGTTAAAGTCAGTTCCCGAAAATAGGCTAATTTGGCGGTTGTATTTTCGGCGAACTTCGATGAGGATAGGAGTAACAATCATCTCAGAACGCGCTTTTTCGGTATTAATCTCTAATGCCAGAGGAATATTTTCCTCTAATGTTTCGCTCAATAGTGGACTAGGCAGGACAGGTTCTACTGTGTCAAAGAGTTCAACACGTTCTTGAATAATCAGATTAAAATTTTTCTCTAGATCTTCTAATGTAAAATCACTGTATGACATAGTTGTTTTTATGGGGTGTTACATACTCTAAAATTAGAATAGAGACAGTGTTATTCAGGCAAATATAAGTGTTTTTCTCTATCCTGTTTAACTTCAGACAATAACTCTCGAATATCCTTCGTGCCTGTCCAAAGGGTTATATCGATGTTATCCAATATTTTCTCTAGCCTGCTAACCAATTCTTCAAGCTCATTTTCTTTACCTATTGTTCCATCAACTCCGTAGAGTAGAGTAATTTCAACTAAAACTTTCAGCCACAGTAAGCTATCACAAGCACCTTTCCACGCAGAAAAATCTAGCGAACGGGAAAATGGGCGGTTTATAGTTCGTTTAGCAGGGTTGAAAATTTTCTTGTTAAGTTTGTCGCGCCATTTTGTTCGACAATCTTCAGTTGCATTAGCGATAGCCCAGCCACAAGTAAAAGTAAGTTCTCTATCTGTCAGCTCGTTGAACCAGGAACGAGATGATTGATTATCTGGCTTATGAATTATGGCAGAAATACAAGCTTCTAGTCGCTCGACGAGAATAGTCAGCCATAGCTGTGCAATTTCATCAACCGTCAGTTTATTATCTTCTTGTAAGGGTAATAAAAGCTCATTACTTGTAGAGACTGCCCAGCTTCCCTCGCTCGGACCACCGAGGCGATGAACAACATCACGTAATTCCTCCGCCGATAAATTTTCTACCCACACCTGACGGATTTTATCAAAAATTTTTAAGCGGATATTCTTGATTTCTTCATTTTCATGTCGATTATTTTGGTTAGCTCTAATTCTTAGTTCAAATACCCACTCAGCTAAAGCATAAAGACGTTCTTTTTCTAGAAGTATATCGATAGTATTAAACGCCTTATGTAAATCAATATTCTGATTCCGTAAAGGAGATAGGCTTTGTGCAGCAATAGCTCTAAGTAGAGGAACATCACTTCTTAACAGGGCGGATAAAAGTCCGTTATCTGTTACACCAGTATACTGAATTTGGATGAGTTGATTTAATATTTGCTTGATAACTGACGTGAGTGTATGCGCGATTGCCCAATAGTTAGAATTGTTTTCGTTTACTTTTTTTAAGGCATCTCGAAGCTCTGTGATAACATTTAATAATAGTTCTGGATCTAGAATCGCCAGCGCTTTTGCCGCATACTTAATGCCAAAACAATCATAAAATCTATAGAATGAGTAATCATTATTTATCCCTTTTGAAAATTGACCAATATCGCTTATTACTTCGATAAAATTATGTTTTATGAGATGAGTGATACTTAATGACTCTTGACTATGGTTAGCCCCCAATGAGCCTATAGGTGGTTCTTGATAAGATGCCTGAGATAAAAAGTGCTGAATTTTGAAACATAGATTTTGATCTCCCTCGTAAACAAGTTGCTCAAAGTATTTACCTGACTGGTTACTATGGGCTAGCCATGCTCCCAATGCTGTCCATAATTTGGCAAAATTTTCCTCACCACTAGCGACAAGAATCTGAACAAAATAGTTAAGCTGTGAATAGACTTGCTTAGTAACTGTAAACCCACTGCCTTCCCTAATGAGAATCCCCTTATCTTGCAAATTATTGCTCAATTCAGATTCCTCTAGGTCTGACAATCTATTTTCATTCAAGAGGGCAGCAAAAAAGAACCCCGCATAAGGAATAGCAGCTATTCCTTGCTGATGCTTTGAATTAGAGTGAGAAGATGTATCAGTGTTTCTATTTGAATCAAAAAGTGTAATAATCTCATTAGAAGAATCATTAGCAGGTGCCAGCAAATCAATAACATACTTTTCGATCGCCGTCAACACGTCTCCATTAATGGGAGTAATTAGGAGAGGATAATATCGGGTTGCCTTTTGAATAGAATTAGATAAATGATAACCTATTTCAATTTCACCTAATTCATCAAAAACCAAAATATACCGATCATGAAATTGTTGAGTTTTTCCTCCTCCTCTGCTTCTTACGTCTAGCAATTTAAATTTTAACTGCGTAAGCATAAACCCTAAATTTTTACAGGCTGTTTTAAGACGTTTTGCCCTTTGAGGTTCTTCTGTCGTGTTAACTTCATGAATTTGGTTGTCCTCCAGTTCTAGAGAATCATCATTTGATTTAACTTGAGTGTTGGTCAGAACCACATACTCAGTTTGAGTGGCTTCTGCTCGTGCTATTAGTTCTATAACACCTGATGTATCAAAATAGGGATCGACAAGTAAAAGTTTACTGGCTGTAGAACTTTTAGTTAGGGATTTAAGCCACGCTAAGAAGCTAAGCCCACCTTCCTCCGTAGCCCAACCTTTCGGAAAAAAACGTCCACTTGATGATTTATGGAAAAGTTTTTGAGTTAGTTTATTAATTATTTTATTAGCAGCTATCCAAGGTGAAAGTTTGTATCCCTCAAACAACCTTTTATCGTAATGCACTCGTTGAACAGATTGAACGTCTTCAACAAGTTGGCGAATAGTAGATTTTTTTGAATCTTTAAATTTTTCCAGCCAATATGACTGTAATTTTGCCTGAAAGGTAGGTATTCCTAGATTGAAACCAATCTGCTTAATAAGACCATAAGAGTATTCGTACCAAATCGACCAGGTTTCTTCAGTAACTTCATATTTCCATATAGTTACAAGAAATTTATTAATTTCTTGGTCAAAAATAAAATTAATTATTGTATCGTCATTAGTAATCTGACTAATTTTGCATTTGTCTAAAATTACCTCATCACTATTCCACAAGCGACAACGCACGATGATCTGAGTATTTGGACAAGAAGTACCTGCTAGGACTGTTATCTTGACGTTACTAGGAGATGAGGTAGGATCAATTTTTACTTGAGAGTTCTCATACTCATCTGCTGCTGGAAAAGATAACCATTCGATATTACCCAACCGTTCACTGTCTGCGCCGCAAAAGTTTAGTCCGGTTTCCTCTGTAAGATAGTAGAGACATTTCCTGATCAAGTCGTCGGCTTCTGGTAACACATCTTTTTCATCTTGATAAAAAAGACTCAGTTTATAGAGTTGCCAGAGAAAGCCAGCGAAAGCCGGCACATCATCAATCGGACTTTTGATGTTTCCTCTATTTGTCTGTCCCGTCTCAAGGAATACTACTGGACGAACCGCGAAAGATTGGGCTAATTGTCTTGGGGATTTTGCCAGACACAGTTGACCATAGGGATTTTTTTGATGGGGAGGATCTATACCAACTTTCTTACATGAATTATCTAATGAAAATCCTTGTGCAAGTTCTTTGATAAGGCTAAAAATAGTATGGCTATCGTCATACAAAGTTAGTTTAGCTATGCGAAATTTGTAAGGATTGTTTTCGGTTCCCCAGTTTTGCTTTCTGCCACCGTCTGAAATGTACCATTGACCAGGATTTTTGTAAGTTGCCGGGATAACCCATCCGAATAAAAGCCGATATTCTGTTTTTGTATCTTGCGTTAACTCTAGTAGCCACAAATGTAGAGAGCAAGGTAGAGAGCAAGCACCAGAATCTCTGAAAACTCTGGCAAGACGTGGGTCTTGACTGAGTTTCTCTAAATCCTGTATAAGATCTGTAGTAACAGAAGAATCTGATGTCATTTTAGGTTATCTAATCTCGCCAATTTATCACTCACTACTTGGAGACTGCGTGATTTTATATCAGCAGTTATTATGTCTTATTCTTTATGTAATATAACTTACTACAACGACTTTGGCAAATGGCATGGGAGCATGTGATGGAAAGCACAAGATACTCAAGCTAACCTGCTCTCGTTGGGTTACTCTACCCTTCGGGTTCTCCTTCGGAGTACGAGAAGGCTGACGCTCCTTACGTCGCTATCGCTGCGCGTCACGCCTACGTTCCTTAACCCAACCTACTTGCGTTGACATTCATCCAACTTGCTAACGCTCTACAATTTTCCATTGGCTTGCTGAATAGTGAACACAACAATCATAGCCAATCCCGGTTTACAAACCTCTTTATCATCTAGTCCGCGCAGGCGGACTTTGTTTGTATAGTTGTGACTTCTAGTCGCCGATTCTGATTTGAATTTCAACTATAGATTTCACCGCGAATAACCTCTAAAAATGCTTTACCAAATTTCAGATCTGGCTCCAAATAATTACCCTCCGCCCATTCATTCCACGAGCGGATAAAAATTAGCTGTTTTTCAGATTCCCGTTCCGATACAGTTTCAATCGCCTCTTGCAGATGAACTCTAAATAAATCTGGCGTTGATTTGAGAAACACCAATCCATAGATACCTGTTCTCGGCGTGTTATCCCAATTCGGAAAGATACAGGGATAAGTGACAAAATACGGGTGACTGCCCTTAAAGGCACACTTAATCGCTTTTTCATAAGAGTAAAGTAGCGGATAATCCGAAAACTGTTTATATTTTCGGTAGAACCTCCGGGATGAGAATGCGCTAAACCTTTGCTTAACTTTAGTTAAACTCCGCTTCTCTGGAAAAATTCGGGCTGAAGCCTGCGTAAAAACATAATCCGGATTGATAATAATAGATGCATCAAACCCATTAGGTTCAGGAAACCAGTATTCATGTCGGGCAACTCCGATTAAATAGAGTCCCTTTAACCCGGATTTAATCGCTAAGTCTCTCCAACAGTCCGTAAATTGTTTTGAATCTGGCAGCTCCTCCGGATTATAAACCAAAAATAGAGGTTTACCCTCAACCGTGATATAACGGGGATCAGTAAACGCCTCCAAGAGGGTATAAAAATGAGTCGTATAATCTGCCAAACCGGGATACGTTTGCTCAATTAAAACCCGATCCGGACAACCATGCCAAATCCCAGTCCAGGTTTGATTTGCCCAAGCTAGACAAAACGGAAAATTCGGCTCACCTGATTTTAAGACCTGATTAAACGGTCGTTCTAAAACCCGCTTACCCGCAAACCAATAATGCCAATAACAAAACCCTTCAATTCCATACTCTCTTGCCAGATCCGCTTGCGCTTGTCGGGCTTCGGGTAAGCGCAAGTCGTAAAATCCTAAATCAGCCGGAATTTTAGGTTGGTCGTGTCCGGGAAATAACGGCTTGGCTTTGGCAACATTTGTCCATTCCGTGAACCCTTTTCCCCAGGCTTGATCATTTTCAGGAATCGGATGAAATTGCGGCAGATAAAACGCAATTAGACGAGCTTTTGCTGATTTTAAGGGTTTGGTTGTCATTCCGTAAATGTCCTCATGGATATCATTGGCTTAATGTTAACCCCCTAATCAAAGCCATTCGAGTGCCTGATTCCCTCCCCTTGATAAGGGGCTGACTTTTCACGCCATTTAGAAAAATTGACATTAGACCGTTCCCTAAAGATAGTGGTTAAATCATAAATTTGTGTACATCCTGATTTGATTTATTGCACCGTGAATGATACTTATTATCCCTTGATCCCCGTTTCCCTCCCTCCCTGGAAACTATCTGATACAATAGCGCTTACGTGTAAAAACACCCTCGATCGCGAAACGCATGAGTCAGTTAAACAACGCCTTTACCCTTTTCTTGAGTTTGCTGGTCGAAGCCATGCCATTTTTACTCATTGGCGTCTTATTTTCCGGCTTGCTGCTGTTGTTCGTCGATGAGGAACGACTGATTGCGTCTTTACCGAAGAACCCCTTCCTCGGTGCGGTTGTGGGGAGTTGTGCGGGATTTTTCTTCCCGGTGTGTGAATGTGGGAATGTACCCGTGTCCCGGCGGTTGCTGCTGCAAGGCGCACCCCTATCGGTGTCAATCGGGTTCTTGCTAGCCGCCCCCACGATTAACCCGATTGTAATTTGGTCAACCTGGGTTGCGTTTCGAGATCAACCAGAAATTGTCGTCCTACGAGTGTTGTTTTCCCTGGGTATTGCTATATTTATTGGTTGCGTCTTCAGTGTTCAGAAAGATATGCGCCCCTTATTGCAACAGACTGTCACCCGTTCCATGGTGCTTCCCAGAGAACAGAAGGTTAAAACTCCTCCGCAAAAGGAACCCCAACCCGCCCTGCTACAATCGGGTACATTTTTACTGGGTCAACCGGGAACTCCTGTGCGGATGGATGCGACAGTTCTGCAAGCCTCACTCGCGGCTACCCCCGCCCGGAAACCATGGTCCGATCGCTGGCGCTTGTTCTTAGATAATACCGTGCAAGAGTTACGGGAGTTAGGCGCGGTGCTAATTATTGGGAGTGCGATCGCGGCTACGATTCAAGTCGCCGTTCCCCGTGAAATTATCCTCAGTTTGGGTTCGGGTCCTGTCACCTCAATTCTGGCGATGATGCTATTAGCGGCTGTCGTTTCCATTTGTTCAACGGTTGACTCCTTCTTCGCCCTCGCCTTTGCTTCCACCTTTACCAGTGGTTCATTATTAGCCTTTTTGGTCTTTGGTCCAATGATCGACATCAAAGCCATTGGTTTAATGTTCTCTGTCTTTAAAGCTAGGACAATTTTTTACTTATTCGCCCTCGCCGCCCTATTAACCTTTTTGCTAACCTTAATGGTTAATTTGCATCTGAGTTAGTAGAGACGCCCCATGACACGTATTTACCCTTCGATTCGCTAGTATAACCGGGTGTGTAGGGGCGGGTTTAGGGACTATCGCGCAAGCTAGTGATGATAAGGTTTGTTCAAAACCCGCCCTGACTCAATTTTGAACAAGAGAATTATTTGACAAATGACCAATGATAAAAAAACAACATCTTTTACTACCCATACTCGATATTATCACCCTAGGCATCTGGGGTATTTTGTTAATTCAATACTGGGTCAGTGGCGAATTACAGTTACTCATTCACCCGAATTACTTTGCCTTAGTTCTGGGAACCGGGATACTGTTGCTAGTGCTAGCGGTGTTAAAAGCCATTCAAGTCATCGGTCAATTACCACCCCGACGTGCCAAAACTATGCCGATGATGCAACATATTAGCTGGTTTCCACCGGGTTGGAGTACAGGATTGTTGTTAGCCACGGCGATTCTAGGACTATTGGTGGAACCCAAAGTCTTTACCAGCCAGATAGCGATTCAACGGGGTGTCATGGAATCCTTAACCGCCACCCGCACCCAGCCTCAATCCTTCCGCAGCGTCAGCAAACCCGAAGCGCGATCGCTGATTGAATGGATTCGCACCTTAAGTGTTTATCCTGAACCTGATGAATATGCGGGTCAAGCGGTTAATGTTAAAGGCTTTGTCGTTTATCCCCAAAACCTATCCTCGAACTATTTATTAGTGACTCGCTTTGTGATTACTTGCTGTGCAGCGGATGCTTATCCAGTCAGTTTACCGGTGAAACTTCCGGGAACTCGTAACGCTTATCAACCGGATACATGGATACAAGTTAAAGGAAAAATGATGACAGAAACATTACAAGATAAACGGCAATTGGTGATTGACGCTAGTGAGATTGAAAAAGTTACTGAGCCCGATAATCCTTACTATTACTAAGTTAGATTTATTGAATAAGTTTTGTTATGGAGATAGGTATTAGGGATTAATATTGTCTGATATATAGTCAATTCAAATAATTAAACCAGCTAGTAATTCTCGAAGGACTTGGGGGAAAACTTTTTCCAAACACTGCACAAACCTCTCGGTTGTTACACTACGGACTTGTAGAACATTTCCGGCTGAATTAACATTAAGTCCATTTTCTGCGTTTCTAACGATAGGAACCATAAAAGGACGACTTGCAAATTTTTGCTGCCATTTTGCTATGGGAACAATAATTCTCATAGGAATAGCACCCAAAATGTCAGCGCTGATGACTACTGCTGGTCGTGTTTTCTGTATTTCTTGACCTCTAGTTGGATTAAGTTGCACTAACCAAACCTCACCTCTTTTAGGATTAGTCATACTCGCTCTCCCAATCTTCCCCATCTAGAACGGAAAACTCTGTTAAATCTGGATCAGTTAAAAAATCATTGGCTGTAGCGGGAATGAAGGAAGCTAGAATTTGATGGCGTTCTGCAATGGGTAGTTTGGCGATTTCACTCAGAGATGAGTGTTCTTGTTGGAGTTTAATCGATGAACTAGAATCGGGTGTTTGCTTTCCCAATTTTTGCCCAATAAATTCTACAAAATCGAGGACTTCTTGCTGCTTCTCAATGGGTAATATACGCAAGCGATTTAAGACTGCTTGTTCAATATCTGTGGTTTTCATTAGTGAGTTGCCTATCTACTTTCTCTGGGTTCATCAGGGTTCAGTTATCATTATACTGATTATAATTAAAAGTCAAGGGTTTTCGATGACAGTTCGATCGCTATTTTTATGACCACCAACTAGAAGGCTCTGCCTACGTTTTGCTACCCAACTTACATGGCTATTGATGAACAATTATGACATCGCGACTAATTTCTATAAAACTATGTTGATTAAACAATGTAAATAGCTGTGGTATATGATTCAAAAATAAAGCCTCAAGTTCGTTGTTTTTAATGTTACCTGTGGTGATTAGCAATAGTTTGTAAGGTTCTTGGCGCAGCATAAACGAATCACAAAAATCTCTATCTTTGGTAACAACAATCCGATTCTGTTGGATTGATATGGCGTTTATCTCAGTATCAGTTGTAGCATTTTGCTGAGGTAAATCTTTTGTGTGAATTGTATCCTAACCAGCAGATTGTAGAAAACTTGCCAGACGTACTGGTAACTAGGCATCGACTAAAAATTTCATCAAGCTATGTGGTAAATGCTTTTCACCTGAGTCAATCGCGTGGCAAATTGCAAAGCAGCTAAAATATCATCCTGTTCCAAATCATCGTAGTCGGCTAAAATCTCATCGATACTCATACCAGCACTGAGCAATTCCAGGATGAATTCAACCGGGTAACGTAGTCCTCGTATGCAAGGTTTACCGTGGCAAATATTTGGATCAAGCGTGATTCGCGCTAAAAAGGTGGTTTCCATATGTATAGAGGTTTAGTCCCAGCAATAATTGCTCTCAAGCTTTCTTCTGTGATGATTGAACGACTAATACCAAGTTGCAGTCTAAGGTATAATTTGTCATGCTGAGCAAAACGCCGTGAAACGGAGTGATGCTCACGCATCTGTCCATATTCTTCGCTTCGCTCAGAATGACATGATAGAACGCAGCTTGGTATAAGAGTTTATCATGGTTTATGGATAATTATAGCTGCAATCTGCGATCGCGTCTTTTCAAATTTAAATCCCCGACTTCTTAAAGAAATTGGGGATCTCACCTTCATGAATCATTTCAAACAGCTATAGCAAGGCTTTGAGGACAAGCCATTGGATTTGAAAGCAAACCAACCAACCCATAACCCAGTTGAATTTTATCCAACTCCTATGAATCAGTTACCTCAATAATTCCACAGCCAACTCGTCCGCCAGCATTACCTGTCGGCTGACCAAAATCATCAGGCTTTTCATGAAGAATTACCGCCCGATTCCCAATCGCATATTCCCCTTCAGTAAACGTGAGTCGCTCAACCGTCATACTTTTTGTACCAGTACCATCTTCAGCAATCGTAATATTGCCTAAATCTCCCGCATGAGCATTTTCAAACCCATCTTCGGTAATTAATCCATGTTTCACATCATCTGGATTAAAATGACCGCCAGCCGCATTCCCTTGATCCGCACAACTACCCGATTCATGGATGTGGAAAGCATGTTCTCCTGGTGGAGCATTTGTCATCGTCACTTCAATCAACATACCGTCCGCCGTTGTCGTAAACTCAGCCTCTCCCAAAACTTCTGAGGGATCGGTTGTGCTGTTAATTACGCCTGTGGCGGTGCTAGCTTGTTGTTCCGTGACTTCTTCTTGGGGTTCGGTCACAGGTTCCTCAGTCACATTGTTCGCTTGCTGACAGCCGTACACGAACATCAGCAGCGTCGAAAAAAACGCGATCGCGATAATTCTCAGGGGTCTATTAATCAAGGTCATCTTCAGTTAAATGGTAATGCACTACAACTTGAATCAAACACATCAAATTCAAGCTATTATTAATCATCAGCTATTTCCTAAAAAATGTCAATTTCCATAGACTCCACCTGAGTCACCCCGGCTGGCGGATAAAAGGTAAAAGTATCAGCAGAAACAATAGGAAATGGCACACGGCGAATAATGTCTTCGGTCATCTTGATATCTATTCCGTCCGCTTTTCCACTAATTTGAAGCTGATCAACTGCGGCTGTATTCGGTTCCACCAGAAATGTAAACGTAAATCCAGCTTTGCGATCCTTATAATTATAGGCATAGTAGTCTTGTCCTTCTAAATTTAGAATATTACCCTGCAATGGCATATCATCTTCCGCCTTAAAAACCGATTCAAGCTGATCAATCACTCCCTCTGCCGTCACTACACCGTCAGCAAAGGCTTGCCGAAAAGGAGCAGACATTTCTAGAAATAACATCGAAGAAAAGCCAATAAAAAAGCTATCATTCGACTGGTTAAAACGTTCATAATCCATAACTGTGTATTGCTTTAATCCGGGGTTATAAATCCATACCTGATCACCATCAGAAACCAGAATATAAGTCGGTTGGGCAAATTCGCCTGACTCAGGTGTAGAAATCTCGGTGCGAAACTGCTGAGGAGATTGGGCAATTGTTTTAACCAACACCGAAAATTGACCTGTAAAACCTTGTGCCTCAAAACTGAATTGCATTTCGGATTCAGTTTGATAGCGTTCGGCTTGAATAAAATTGGCAACCGTTTTGGCTAAAAGACTGACATCAAGTTCATCCGTCAAGGGACGGCTCATTCCCGGTGTCGGATTCGACTGGGTAAGTTGATTGGGTGATTCTGAGAGAGGGACTTGAATATCCCTAGATGTAGACCTGACCCGAACCCCCGGTTCTCCATCTTGTCCCGCCTGAGCAGTAGCTATACTAAATAATGTCCCGTTGTCGCAGATAGAGGGAATGATACCCCAGGCGTTCACCGTGGCAGTTATGCCGAAAATTGTAATGGCTTTTTGCAGTCGGTTCATCAAAAAATGAGTGAGTGGAAACCCCAACCTCGCCTAAGCCGGTTGGGGAGGAAACGAGGACTAACTAACAGCGAGTTGCTCCAACAAATGCTGTTTCCTGTTTACAAATTAGTCCGGTTGAGCGTTGGAGCAACTCAACCTTATTTTTAGAGAACTGGGCTATTCTTTTCCAGTCAAAATTGGAAATTGATACTTTAGACTTAGTATCACCGCTAACCCAACCTCTATAAATGCTCCCTTTCCGTTCAGCCTCAACATAATCACCTTTTCGGAAGTTATGTCGAGTTATTGTTCCTCCGTATTTGCGTCTCACCCCGCCTTGAGCAGGAAGCATCAGATGAAGTTGACGGCGACTTACAGGAGGACGCTTAATCACTAAAAAAGGAGCGTTAGTAATTTCTACTCTTCCCTCGTGCCAACCTCTATCACCTTTAATCTGACGATAAGTTAAAAATTGGTGGGAAGCAAGGGCTACACCGTCAACGGCATGAGTGGCAGGACTCGGGTTTGACTTTTGTTGATCTTTCTCCAGTCCCAGAAATTCTCTCCTTGACCAGGTTTCCCATCCGTATTTAGTCGTGACTGGTGCAATTTGAGGCAACCATTTTTCAGTCATAACTTTCTGACCAACCATAACCGGAGAAAATCCCTTGTCGCCTCTGGCTTTAACGATTTCGTACACGATAGAACAGATCGGGAACAATTGGGATAGTTCCTTAACCACTCTGTATTCAAGTTGTCGGTTAGCTTTGATACTTGGAGGCAGTTTATGTCCTCGCCTATTATCAAAGCGTTTTTGACGATGAGCGCGTTGGTTAAAAGGAAGTTTACGATTAATTCGCCTTCCTCTTCTTCCTCGACGCATCATTGCTCGTTGTTCCATCCGGTCTTTGACCTTTTGGAAAGGAAGCTCTAAGTGCGCCGTGAACAAAGTAGCTTGGCCCGACTGAACACCAATTCCTGAGTAATGCTTCCCTGGATCGATCCCTACCGCTACGGGTTGAGTTTCCTCCCCAGAGTTCACCGTTAACTGTACAGCGAATTGCTGTAGGTCGTTTTTGTGGATAACCACTTTACCTTCTTTAAGCCATCGTCTAGCACGACTTGGCTTTGTTGGCATTAGCGGTTTTCCCTTCTTACTGATAACCGGAACACGATACATGGAGATAATCCTCTCGTGTGAAAGTTTTAAGCCTCCTGGCGCACCTAACTTAAGATGTCCTGTCTAACAGCGACAGACCAACCTGTCTTGGAGAGGTTTAAACTGGAGGAGCATTTAAACGTCCGTTCCCGAGTTAGGCTCGATGCGCTATTCAACACTTGCGTTCCCCAAGTTGGTCTGGGCAATCCCTTTCCTCGCCGAAGGCGTCTGAGGGGTAGTTGAATGTAAAAGTTAATCGTTATTCCTTTTACCCTAAACCAAAGCAGGCACGATGAATGATGAATTTCCTGTTTCCTGACAAAGGACAAAGGACAAAGGACAAATGACAAAGGACAAATGACAAAGGACAAATGACCAATGATACCCTTTGATCTGCAAGCCCCCTTTGAAGCCAAGGGCGACCAACCCCAAGCCATTTCCCGCCTGACAACCTCTCTGCAAGCGGGTCACCGTTTCCAAACCCTCCTCGGTGCGACGGGAACGGGTAAAACCCATACCGTAGCCAGAGTGATTGAACAGATGGGCAAACCCACTCTGGTACTGGCGCACAATAAAACCTTAGCTGCCCAACTCTGTAACGAGTTGCGGGACTTCTTTCCCCAGAATGCGGTGGAGTATTTTGTCTCCTACTACGACTACTACCAACCGGAAGCCTATATTCCCGTCAGTGATACCTATATTGAGAAAAGCGCCGCCATTAACGATGAAATCGATATGCTGCGCCACTCCGCCACGCGATCGCTCTTTGAACGGCGAGATGTGATTGTGGTAGCCTCGATTAGCTGTATCTATGGTTTGGGTATCCCCTCCGAATACCTGAAAGCCGCGATTCCCCTGCGAGTGGGTACAGAATTAGACCAGCGTCAACTCCTGCGAGATTTAGCCTCCGTCCAATATTCCCGCAATGACATCGAAATGGGGCGGGGGCGGTTCCGCGTCAAGGGGGATGTCTTAGAAATTGGTCCGGCTTACGAAGACCGAATTATTCGCGTCGAATTCTTTGGTGATGAGATTGATGCTATTCGTTATGTTGACCCGGTAACTGGTGGAATTATCCAAAGTCTCAACGCCCTCAACATCTACCCCGCCCGCCACTTTGTTACCCCAGATGAACGATTAGAAGAAGCCTGTAACGCCATTGAAACAGAACTCCACGAACAAATCACCACATTACAACAGGCTGGCAAATTACTCGAAGCCCAACGATTAGACCAACGGACTCGCTATGATCTAGAACTCTTGCGCGAAGTCGGATATTGTAATGGTGTAGAAAACTATTCCCGTCACCTCGCTGGACGCATGGCAGGGGAACCCCCAGAATGTTTAATTGATTACTTCCCCGACGATTGGTTATTAGTCATAGATGAATCTCACGTCACCGTACCGCAAATTCGGGGGATGTACAATGGCGACCAAGCCCGGAAGCGGGTATTAATTGACCATGGCTTTCGTTTACCCAGTGCAGCAGATAATCGTCCCCTGAAAGCCGAAGAATTTTGGACAAAAGTCAACCAATGTATCTTTGTTTCCGCGACTCCTGGAGATTGGGAAATTGAACAGTCCCAAGACCAAGTAGTGGAACAAGTCATTCGTCCCACAGGGGTGGTTGACCCAGAAATCTTTGTCCGTCCCACCGAAGGTCAAGTGGATGATTTATTCGCGGAAATTCAGGAACGCGCATCCCAAAAAGAACGGGTACTGGTAACAACCTTAACTAAGCGAATGGCGGAAGATTTAACCGAATATTTACAGGAACGCGGCATTCGCGTGCGCTACTTACATTCGGAAATTAATTCAATTGAACGGATTGAAATTTTACAATCATTGCGGGAGGGGGCTTTTGATGTACTCATTGGTGTGAATTTGTTGCGCGAGGGCTTAGATTTACCGGAAGTGTCTCTAGTCGCTATTTTAGATGCCGATAAAGAAGGATTCCTGCGGGCTGCACGATCCTTGATTCAAACCATTGGTCGGGCGGCGCGTCATGTTCGGGGACAAGCCATTCTCTATGCGGATAATCTCACCGATAGCATGGCAAAAGCCATTGATGAAACAGAACGACGTCGGGGAATTCAATTGGCATATAACCGGATGCATGGAATTACTCCGCAACCGATTGTCAAGAAATCTAGTAATGCAATTTTGGCATTCTTAGATGTGTCGCGGCGGTTGAATCATCAACAGTTAATCAAGGTTTCTGAACAAGTAGAGGATTTACCCTTAGAACAGATTCCTGAAGTGATTAGTCAATTGGAAACCCAGATGAAAGAGGCGGCGAAGAATCTGGAATTTGAGCAAGCTGCCCAGTATCGCGATAAAATTAAGCATCTGCGGGATAAATTGGTGGGTCGGTAAGGGAAAGTGAGATGGTTAAGCACTATAATCCTCAAATTCATCATCGACGTTCAATTCGCCTAAAATCCTGTCTCCCCCATCATTTTGAAAACCTAGAAATTGATGCTGCTGTTATCATGCCCAATCATTTTTACGGCATCATCTGTACGGGTTTGGTTTCCAAATCCTTATCTAAATCCTTACGGTGGTGTGGGAATCCGGGGTTGGGAATCTGGGGTTGAGAAATCGGGATTGGGAAACTGGGATTGGAAATCCGGGATTGGGAATCCGGGGTTGGGAATCCGGGGTTGGGAATCGGTGATTGAGGGGTTTGGAGACCAAACCCCTACGTCAATTCAAAATGTTTCGATATAATCATCGTTTAAATGTATAACGCCCTATCGTAACGTAGAATTTAATAAACCACAGATGCCACTCAACCCACCCAGACCAAATTTTAAGTGGTAGAACCTTAAAAACCTTAGATGCTATGAAACCCCTAAACCTAATTATTCCACTATTACTTGTTAGTACGTCTGCCTGTATGAGCGCGACTGTCGAAGAAACCAGCGCCGAAATGCAGGCAAAGATAGCCAAAGCGAAAGATTGCGCTGGCTGTGACTTGAGTAAGATTGATCTCAATGGTGCAGACTTAAGCGGTGCTAATCTCAAGGAGGCTATATTAGATGGTGCGAATTTGAGTAATGCCAATTTAGCAGAAGCGGATTTGAGTGGTGCTTCTCTAGATGGCGCGAATTTGAATGGGACAAACTTCAATAGTGCCAACTTGAAAGGGGCTGATTTAAGTAATGCGTCGTTAATTAGCACAAACTTAGTTAACGCCAATTTACGCAAAGCCAAAATTAAGACCGCGAATGTTTATCTCACAAATTTTTGTGGAGCGACTATGCCCAATGGAAGTCGCTCTATGCAAGGGTGTAGTTAACCCAAATTAAGCGAATAGTTAGAGCTTGCTCTCAAAAACTGAAACTATTACAGTTTTATAGTAAATCCCGGTTAGCTACCCCTGTTATAACCTAGTCCGCGCAGGCGGCCTACCCTTCGGGAAGGCTTCGCCTATGTTTGTGTAGCAGCGATTTCAATCGCCGTGGCAAAAGGGGGTAATAAAGGCGGATTTGGTATTACTCGTGATTGACCTGGGCAATTTGCAATGCGGAAAGATAGGACGTTTTGATTCTTCCTGTACAGATCTTCTCTAAAACGTCTCTCAGACCGGAAAATAAGGACGCTTGTTGCAGCGACTCTAACTTTATGTAGGGTGATATTGTACTCAAAAGTGTCAAATACTCATCAATGCTATGAGTCGTATGACAAACTAACTGTTCTGACAAAAAATTCTGGAATAAACCTGAGTTGATAAAATCGTGTTCAATTTCTTTTAGATTGGCTTCATGGGTTTCTATCGATCCATATCGGGCAAATTCGGGAATAGATGGAGCTTGAGTTTGATAAACTTCATCTAATTGATGACAAATTTCATCATTGGGGTGCGGCGGTGTATTCCACAACATAATTATAGACCCATTGTCTTGCAAAGCCTCAGCCGATTTTTGCACCCTAATTTCGGGTGAAACCCAATGCATGGAAGTCGCGGCAAGAATAGCGTTGAATCGCCCAGGTTCTATCTGCCATTCTTCAAAGGTTGTATTGATAATCTCCACATTGGGATAGGCTGAACAGTTGCTTCTGGCGAGTTTGCACGCGGCTGGGCTTGGCTCAAGACAAACCATGGAGAAGCCTAATTCAGCAAATTCTATAGTGGCAATTCCTGGACCACATCCTATTTCTAGAATGGTAGCTTGAGCGGGAAGTTGAGCTAACTCAACAGCACGATGGATTAGGGTTTTAGGATAGCGTGGTCGAGCTTGATGATAGACATTGGCGACATCACTGTACCAGTGTTTTCGTTGTTCTAAGGTATAGGCGGCTGTGATTTCACTGCACCATACTTTGACTGATGCCGAATCTTTATCTGTCATAATACCCAATCTGTCATCATACCCATAATACCCAGGTGTGGTTAAAAAAACTACAATGGATTGTTGGATTCATCCACTTTGACAACTTTGGGATGATGTAGAAGTGCTTCTTCCGGTGTCATCTGAGCGTAAGCAATTACAATCACGTTGTCTCCAACAGCGTTCAGACGAGCCGCCGGACCATTTAAGCAGATGACACGACTTCCCCATTCCCCAGGAATGGTGTAGGTTTCCAGACGAGAGCCATTATTAACATTGACAACCTGTACTTTTTCGTAAGGCAAAATATTTGCCGCTTTTAGGAGTTCCTCATCAATAGTAATTGAGCCATCATAGTGCAGGCAGGCATCGGTTACTTTTACCCGATGCAACTTGCTTTTAAACATGGTAATCAGCATTTGAAAAAAATAACTCTAATTAAATTTTACAATATCTTTATATTTATCGACGTACCCGTTTACCTACTGATAAGTAAATAGATGAGTTGATTTTTTTTCAATTCCTGTTGCCTGTTGCCTGTGACACACCGAGCGAAGTCGAGGTGTTGCCGATTCCCTATTGCCTATTCCCTGTTCCCTAAAAATGGGATGCACCCATCGGAGTCTTACGCCAAACTAAAATTATGCCATTGCCAATTTAACCGCACGATTGAGTTGCTCTTGGGAAAAAGGCTTCGTCAAGTAAGCTTTAGCTCCCTGTTTCATGCCCCAAAGACGGTCAATTTCTTGATTTTTAGAGGAACAAATTATAATAGGAATGTTAGCTGTTGCCGGATGACCTTTAAGTTTTCGACACAACTCAAAACCACTCATTCCTGGCATGACAACATCTGTAATAATCACATCGGGTTTTTTGTTGGTTGCGTGAGTCACCGCCTCTTTGGGCTTAGACACTCGGATAACGGTGTGACCCCCTTCGCGCAGGTAGTTCTCGATCAGATCCATCTGACTGGCGTTGTCTTCAACTAGTAAAACTGTACTCATGTTGGCTGATTCCTATTCAGAAAAGTAGGGACAAGTGAAACCTTAGCCTCGTGATTAAAAGGTAGGATTACGTGATCTCGCGATCGCAGCATCAGTTTTCCACTCAGCCGTTTGGCTTGCGCCTCTGAATCGTTACCGACTAGAGTTGTAACCGGACAAGTGTAAAAATGCAACCTGAGATTAACACGCCTACTGTTTCCATAGCGCCTCGTCTGCTGCGTTTGGCTCGCTTAAAAATGAAGATGCATTCCCAAATGAAGAGGTAATGGTTTAGGCTTCAACTGACAATCATAGCATTGGATAATCTTTGAGTGGAAGGGTATTTACGAATCTATTACAAAACGTGATCGGATCGTCATTTGTCCTTTGTCCTTTGTCCTTCATCATTGATCAGGGGTTGAGGGGCGTTTACACAACTTAATATCGTTAAGTTTATTTAGACTCGCGGATTTAACTATCCTGCAAGAGTTCATCGATTAAAGATTGCAAGTCATCAATAGAGAGCGCCTCAGTTTCCTGGGCTGACTCTGTGTCCAGGTTAGCAGATGACTGGTGACGCGATCGCTGAATTAACCCTTTGAGGTGATCCTTGAGTTGCTCCCTCATTGACTCAGTTGTGGCAATAATGTGTGTTACCTGCTCGTCGGTTAAGCTAGAGGGTTCCTTCATCCCATCAATTAATTTTTTCAAGGCGTAAAACACTTGCATTAAAAATGCTTGCAACCTCTGGTCAACCTTGAGTGAACCCTGCTGTCGAATCAAATTAACACAATCCACCAAGCATAAACCTGCTTGATGAATCCCTTGGATATGAAGCTGACTAATTGGCAGCAGGTTAGCCCCTCCCACGATACCACAACGAGTCGCGTGGCAGAGTTCATTCACTTGGTCTGGGTCTTTGAGCGTCCTTCGCAGATGCAGCAAATACTGCTCAATGAGTCGCAGGTGTGCTTCGGCAGCCTCAAGGTAGTAGCCTTTGATTTGCTGTAGCTGTTCTGGCTGCATAAAGAATGTCCTTGCTAGATGCCGGATTGTTCGTCAGGTATAGCATTGTGGCTAGGAATAAAGTATTATCTGTCCCTATGATCAAAAAAATAATCTTACTCTAACTTTTCGAGCAGGTCAATCGCTAGTTTATGTTAAGAAATGGCGATTTAGCTTATGATAATTCACGGTGTTTGACATTGCTTTTCTTTGTTAATACAGTCTGCCAATTCATTATCGACGATACCCACCTCGGACTCCCCCCAGTTAGGATCAGTGAAACCAATCGCACCCCTAAATAGCGGAGTTTTTCCGGTTTTAGGTATGGCGTCAGGGACTTCCATCCTTCACGGCGAACTTTCCGCGCATAAAACAGAAGGCTGCGGAAAAAATCCTGAAATCGTCTTCCCCAATAGGCTTTCTGAATTCCGCCTGGATCAAGTCGTATATTATGGGGATTGTAATTATTTCGATTTAAGGGATTCAGTTTCGTCAGTCCTTCTGTTTGAGCAAACTGCTGGTATGTAATCCCCTGTTTTCGGGATTGGGGGTGAGTGTGGGGATAAATCCATTCCCATACTGCCCAATCCAGACCAGAAAACAAGAATTCTGGCACATCTTTAGTCACTTGACAATATTTTAAGCGAATCCCGATAGGAATTTCTGCCCAAGGTCCGTGCTGCCACACAAAGTCGGGATCAAAAAATGCTTTAAAGGCAAAATCTTTTTCATTTATCCTCAGACGAGCCACCCGACCAATCATTCCCGCTCCAGCCATTTCTACTTCAATTTTCATGGCTTGGGTAAAGAGGGGAGATGGACAATACTCTCCTTCTTTTTTGATCAGAATTATCCTTTTAGTTTTGTGTTTTAGCCGGAGTCTGACTCGTTTGAGGTAGAAGGTTGTGCGATCGCCTTCCTGAACCGTCCCCCCTACATATCCGGCTAAATGGTCGAGAAATCGTCTAATTTCCGGCACTCCAATTCCGTTGTTTAAATCAATGGACGCTGAATCAGGCGTATAGAAGTATAATCGTGTCTGACCCGATTGCTGACGCACTTGTTGACAGAGGCGATAGAACTGACGAGGGGGTAACAGTTCCTGCTGGGCTTGCCAAAGGATAGAGGTTAAGGGAGATGCATTCACGGGAGGGCGATCGCTCATATAAGCTAGGTTCGTAGTTGCGCTGTCTTCGCTATAAACGATTAAATCAGTGTTATTCAGGTTGATATACTATGATCATCGCTCAAAAATAGACAAGTTGGGAATTGGGATCGCTTGGCTTTTCGGTAAGTAGTCGGACTTTCATTACAGTTGACGGTTGACATGGGGAAGGAACAGGGAACAGTAAGGATTTGAGGCTTGTTAACATTTCTTAGTACCGCAGACAGAATATAGCGAATTGCGAAATTATGAGGAACAATAGCAGCAATGGGTAAACCAGTTACGGATATCTTTTGTGGTGATTGAATCTAACGATTCCTGGAGCGCTTTCACCAAATCAGGATACGTTCTTGGTTTGAGCTTTTTGA
>NZ_JAVKEA010000102.1:0-5147 GCF_040221695.1 Coleofasciculus sp. E2-BRE-01
AAGCGAGCAATGTTGGGGAGCTATGTATTAAACGGAACCTGTTTGAAAAAAACATTGTGGATGAATAGGTGAGGTGAATGGTGGTAGGTGTGAGGTTTTTTCGCCTCCAACAGACAATTCCATCCTGACACCCGACACCCGACACCCGACACCCGACACCCGACACCCGACACCCGACACCCTTGCTCAACCGAGCTTTTCACCTTAAGTTGACGCGGATGAAGCCCCTACAGCGGATCTCCATTAGGGTAATAGAACCCCGTTAAGCCCGTGAATCATGCCGTTAGAGGCAGGAATATCTGCCATCACGACGGGTATACCATTGACCGAAACTTCGCTAGCATCGCTGACTCGTATGGTTACGGGTTTACCCGCGAGGGTGGTTAACCGCAAGGTCGAACCGGGAGTTAAGCCAAAGGTGTTAATGTTACCGGGGACAACGTGATAGGTAAGGATTTCAGTTAATCGCGATCGGTTTTGGGGTTGAAGCAACGTTGCCACAGTTCCCTCTGGTAAAGCAGCAAAGGCTTCATCGGTGGGGGCAAAAATGGTAATCGGTCTCCTCCCCGCCAGTGCTGAGGTGAGTCCGGCGGTTTTGATCGCAGCCGTTAGGGTGGAGAAAGCGTCGTTGGCGGTTTCGAGTTCATCAGCTATATTGTTTATGCCTCGTTGAGCAATCAGGTGGAGTCCGGGTTCTGCCTTTAAGAGGCGAGGAGAGTCGGTGACGCTGTTGGCGGGTAATGCGATCGCGGTACCGAGACTGGCTAGACCTAAGCAGGCGGTTAGTTTCCTCAATGTGGAAGTAAAAGAGCGGGCTGGCATGAATTTTTCTCCTCAGAGCAGGTATTTATAACGATTTGTATACTACTTTAGTCTGAATTCCGACTCTATGCTTCTTTCTCAGGTACAGTGTTACGTCTGCTTTGATTCAGTTAGGACTTTGGCAAGGATTTTATCGGGAGAGCGATCGCGTCTGGTTGCGCTGGTATGATACAGATGGTGACTGGGTTTTGACTCCTGAGGAACGGGAACGGCGACAAGTTGAGCGATTGACACAACAAAACATCCAGCTTATTGAATGCCTTTAATGCCTTTAATCTCCTAAAAAAATTCCTCAATTCCCTCATCATCCGTCCCCGTAAATCAAACATTAAGAACAACCAAGAGAATCGCTTGTGGCTACGCCAGTTTTAGGATTAATCCCTGACGCCTGCTGACATAAATGTTTCAGTTGTGCGCCATCTAAGAGAGCATCAGTGAAGTCAGCCCCCGTAATTAATGTATTATCAAATACTGATCCAAGTAAGAGGGTTTCGACTAAAATCACATCACTTAAATCTGCACCCGTCAAATCTGCCTGATCTAACATACCATAGCTTAAATCCGCACCATGTAAATTGGCATGAGTCATCACCGAACCACTAAAAATAGCACCTCGCAAGTCAGCATAAGCAAAATTACTTAACTGTAAATTGGCATTAGCAAATTCAGCCGTCTGTAAATTTTGACCGGAAAAGTCTTTGCCTGTGAGTTGGGCGTGACTGTAGGATAAGGGAGGTGGATAGTCAGCTGCTTGAGCAGATAGAGGATGAACGAATAGAGCGATCGCGACTAGGAATGCTATCAGTTGCCGAAGAATCATCTCAAATTGCCTGATTGACCTTAATTCTTGTCCATCTTAAATCTGATTGGGGTTTATCCGGTAACATTCAGGCGGCGAGGGTAGGCAAGCGTTCAAGACATGGGTAGGTTAGCGCATGAGACATAGGTAGGTTAGCGGGCAAGATATGGGTAGTGGTGTGGCACACCTAAGTAAGATGGATGACGCTTACGCCCAGAAACTGTAGGGGCGCACCGACGTGCGCCCGATTTAATCGTAAAATCTATGCCACCATTTTAGCTGTGTCAGTCCAGTAGATCAGCGCACAACACCTAGGTAGGTTGCCCACCAGATGCCCGCACGACTCCACTCATAAGGGAGGCGTGCATCCGAGGGGGCAGACCATTCTTTCACTTTAAGAGAGGAAAATAATCTCTTATTTATTTATTTATTTAAGTAATGTAAATAGCTCATCAACCTTCTTTCTTAGGATAGATAAACTTCAATACATTGGCTTGATACTCTAAAAACTATATCGATTAAATTTGAATTGATTAGTCATTAAACTATTAAACCAAGGAGGACATTACTATGGGAATTTTAGCCTGGATTATTTTAGGAATTCTCGCCTTCGCGATCGCGAAGGCGATTTATCCAGGTCAGCAAGGCGGTGGCATCCTGGCGACGATGGCACTAGGAATCGTTGGTGCTTTAGTTGGAGGCTGGATTGGATTGGTAACTTACTCTTTGGAGTCGGTTTTACAGGTTTTACCTGGTGGGGTTTCCTAGTGGCAATTGTGGGCGCGATGGTTGTCTTGTTCATCTACGGTCTGGTTACGAAAAACGCATAATAATCTCTTGATTGGATAAGCTAATCCCCCGCTTAAAAGTCGGGAAATTTTACGTTGTTTGTCCGACTCTTTTCCCAGAAAAAAGTTTTGTTTGCTTCCAAAAGCCGCTTGCGTGTTTACATCTTATATCGGTATAGTTGCTGACATAAGACCAGTGACCAATGACCAATGAACAAACTTCGAGCATTAATCTTTGACGTAGATGGGACATTAGCGAATACAGAACAAGATGGACACCGTGTAGCCTTTAACCGCGCCTTTGCCGAAGCTGGATATGATTGGAATTGGTCTGTTTCCCTCTATGGTGAACTATTAGCGGTTGCTGGTGGGAAAGAACGTATCCGCTATTATTTGAACCAATACCGCCCTGATTTCCAACCTCCGGCTAATTTCGACGAGTTCATTGCCAATCTGCATCGGGCGAAAACTCACCATTATCAGCAACTTATCGCCACGGGTTCTATCCCCCTACGTCCGGGTGTGCAACGATTGATTAAAGCGGCGCGATCGCAAGGAATCCGGTTAGCGATCGCCACCACTACCGCCCCTACTAATGTAACTGCCCTTTTGCAGCATACTCTGGGGGATGAGAGTCCGGCGTGGTTTGACCTGATTGCGGCGGGTGATATCGTCCCCACCAAAAAACCCGCTCCCGATATTTACAACCATGTACTGCGGCAAATGGATTTACCACCCCACGATTGTTTGGCGATCGAAGATTCTGATCAGGGTTTAATGGCGGCTACACAAGCAGGTATCATGACACTCATTACAGTCAACAATTATACAAAAGACCAAGATTTTACTCAGGCAGTACTCGTATTAAATCATCTCGGAGAACCTGATCAACCCTTTACCGTTCTCGCCGGAGATGCTGGAGATAACCAATATGTTGATATAGAACTCCTGAATCATCTCCATCACCGTTAGGGTGTCCCTTGCTGTCACCACAGTTAACGGTGAAAAGACTACAGTTAATAGTGGGTCAGACGCCACATTCCCTCTTCCCCAATCACCTAACTTTACAAATCTGAGTCCAAAATTCTATTATTATAGCAATAATATCTCAGCCATGATATCATGTCCCTCTAGACAGTGATTCTTGACTTTTACCGTGCCACCTTAGTTCTTACCTTGGAGTCATTTGCCTTCGGCAGTACCAACGTGTAAGTATTCAACCGAACCTGATAATGATCGGCTTGTCCCGCAGTGATAGGGTAGCGTTATGACCTATAGCCTTAGAATTACCGATATTCCTGTTAGCGAACGTCCACGCGAACGATTAATGGCGATCGGTGCCCAAAATTTGGCGACAGCGGAACTGATTGCTATTTTGCTTGCCACAGGTCAGGGGAAAGGTAAACTTTCAGCAGTAGGTTTGGGACAATATATTTTGCAGCAATTAAGTCAAGACGAACGCGATCCTATGGCGGTATTGCGAGATATATCACCCCAAGAGTTAATGCGTATCCATGGCGTTGGGCCTGCAAAAGCCACCACCATGCTAGCCGCCATTGAACTGGGAAAACGCGCCTTTCAGTCTCGCCCCACAGAAGGTACGATAATTGACAATCCCATGGCGGCGGCGGCGGCTTTCAGTCATGAGTTAATGTGGCAAACTCAGGAACGTTTTGCTGTATTGCTGTTGGATGTGAAAAATCACTTATTGGGGATTAAACTCATCTCAGTTGGTACAGCAACGGAGACATTAGCCTGTCCTCGTGAGATTTTACAAGCCGTCTTGCGCCATGGGGCGACGCGGTTTATTGTAGGGCATAGTCATCCAACGGGTAGTGTTGAACCTTCTGAGAAGGACATTTATTTGACCAAACAGCTTTTGCAGGGGGCGCTGCTAATCGAAACACCTTTAGTGGATCACCTGATTTTGGGAAATGGCAATCACCGGAGTCTACATCACACCACTTCATTATGGAAGGAATATCCACAAGATATTTAGGGGTTGCTGCATTAATCTGAAAGCTATACTATACAATGGTTTTCAGCCATTTTTCCACCCAACAAGTGCAAGGTTTTTACACCTAGACGCTCAAAATTCTTGGATTGCAAGCCTTCGCGAACACAGAATCTTCCCTCTACAGAGTGTTGAAACCATTGCAAGAAAGCCTATTCCCTATTCCCTCTCCCCACCACAAGACTTATTCAGCAGCCCCTATTTAATAGTGTGAGTTGTAGTTTAAGACGGCGCTATGTTAATTTAGTGGGCTAGGGTCGATTAGCACAGTGGTAGCGCACTTCCTTCACACGGAAGGGGTCACTGGTTCGAGTCCAGTATCGCCCATTTAAGTTGAATGGCACTGAAATAAGCATTAGGGAATCACCGAAACCTTTGATATACCGTAGTAGGCTGGCAAGCTTAAAGTTGTGGGTAAAATTTTTCTGGATCGCTACTCTCATAAGGGTTTGAGAAAATACTTGACCACTTTTTTAAGCTTGCCAAGCTAGTAGGGTGGGCATTGCCCACCAACCTTAAGTCGAATGCCACTGACTTTAGAGTTTGTAGTAAGCGCTTTAGCGCTTCTGGCACTAAAGTGCCTACTAAGCTGTCATGCATTTAAACTGTGATAAGAGCATTACCCTTATTTTTCAGTTTGCGCCCCCAGTTAATAACTAGCTTGTCTTCATTTAAAAGTTGATGCAACAAAGATTCTAACTCTTCAATGGATTCAAAAAGCCGA
>NZ_JAVKEA010000103.1:0-11350 GCF_040221695.1 Coleofasciculus sp. E2-BRE-01
GATTGATAATTTTTGCCCGTTCTCTTGCGCCCAGATCTGCAAGGCTACCCACTTGGAATACAGGTCTACCTCTAACCAAAATATCGGCAAAATAGACTTCACTATCGGTATTACCAAGGGATGAATTCGCATCAGCGGGAATAGGAACCATCTCATCTTGAGCAACACTCCGGTGAGGACTAGCCAAGAAAAGAAATCCAGTAGCAAAGACGACAAGGCTTAATCGACGTGAACCGTTAAGTAGGATTTTCATGAATGGTCAGTTTTCAGCGTTTTGAACAGATTTAGCCAAAACAGAGTAAATTACCCATCCCTCGTTTGACTTCTAGCTACAGACAGGTAATTGAAAACAATACCAAATCCGGGGAACACTACCCCCTTTCTGGGTGTTCAATGGGGTGTGGGGTGTGGGGTGTGGGGTGTGGGGTGTGGGGTGTGGGGTGTGGGGTGTGGGGTGTGGGGTGTGGGGTGTGGGGTGTGGGGTGTGGAGAATAGCCGCCAAAGGCGGATTGGGTATTATAACCCAGTCCGCGCAGGCGGACTTTGTTTGTGTAGCAGCGATTTCAATCGCCTCCTCAAAGCTGTTCAACATGGCTGTGTCTAAGGATTGCCACTGGTGATGCGAAGAATTTTATCTTTCTCAGGGGGACAGTTCCCGCGTCCATCGCAGTTGCTCGTGGTAACATAAAGCTCACCATCGGGTCCCATAATCACTTCCCTAAGCCGACCCAACTCATTTTGAAAATACACTTCATGACTTTGAACCTGATAGGGAGACTGTGGCTCAAAGGTAACGCGATGCAGATGAGACGCACCCAAGACACCCATTAACAGACTACCCCGCCACTCTGGAATCGCGTCCCCCGTGTAAATGGCGGCTCCACCTGGAGGTACGGCTTCCTCCCAACTCAGAGAAGGAGGTATCATCCCTTCTTGATCTTGACAACCGTAGATGGGGGGCCAGCCAAGGTTAGCACCTGCACTGGCGACGCTGACTTCATCATGTCCGGTTCTACCCAGTTCACCACTCGGTCCATGATCAGTGATGGCGAGGGTTGATGGGTTCAACCAGTCAAATCCCTCAGTATTACGAACACCGATAATATAGACAGGATTGCCAGGAAAGGGATTATCCTCTGGAACCTGTCCCTCTGGAGTCACGCGCAGAATTTTTCCCGCAAGACTGCTGACATCTTGGGAATTTTGCGGATTTCTGGCATCGCCAGTGCCAATATAGAGCATTCCATCGGGTCCGAAGCGTAGACGCCCACCATTATGAAAGCGTGCGATGGGAATATTATCAACGATGATTTTATCGGCTGAGGCACTCGTGCCATCGGGTGATAGCTGCCATCGCTCAACCAGATTGACGGATGATCCGTTGCGGTCTGCGGTGTAGTAAATATAAAATAGCCGATTACTGGCAAACTCAGGATGAGGCGCGATACCCAGTAATCCCCCTTCTCCCCTAGCGGTTACGGGAACAATGGCGACAGGTTCACTCTGGAGTTGCCCATCCCGCACCAGTCGAATCCGCCCAGGGCGTTCAGTCACTAGCATATCTGAGTCTGAGAGAAACAGAATTCCCCAAGGGACTTCCAAACCAGAAACGACTTCTTCAGCTTGCACCGCCACCTGTCCTTGGGAACCATAGCCATTTTCAACCAGAATACAGTCACGGTTAGGAGACGCCGCCGCTTGAGTTGAGGGTCTAGTGGTAGTATTGGGTGCTGGTGATGTTGGGGTGTCTGCTGTGTTTGTGCGATCGCCTTCCGGGGTTGAGGTGGTGCAGGCAGTTAGTGCGATTAAGCACAAAGCCATCCATAACGTACCTGTGAGGGTTTTCTTGTCCTTCATCGTTTTACCCAAAGCCTGTCCTCCCCACCTGCCTCACTTAGGTTGATTGTTTCAAAACCATTCAGCGAATCCGTCCCTCCTAGGGAGGATTAGCCGTACAGATCCCGCATTCAATTCCGATGCCAACGAGTGACACCACCCGGTTGATCAATCAGCGTAATCCCTTGGGCTTTGAGTTCATCCCGAATGCGATCGCTCATTTCAAAATCCTTCCGTTTCCGCGCCTCGGTACGTTGCTGAATCAGCGCTTCAATCTCTGCATCACTTAATCCACTCGTCGATTCCTGACGAATTTCCTCCGCTTGCGCCTCAAGTCCAAACACCTGCGCCAATTCCACTAAAGTATGCCATTGTGCTTCTAATTCCTGGGACGATGTCCGGGTTTTCCCTTCATGTACTAAAATATTCCCCTCACGCCCCAACTCTTTTGCCAGTTCAAATAATACGGCTAACCCTTCAGCAAAATTGAAATCATCATCAACAGCAGTTTGAAACCGTTCTAAAACAGCAGTTTGCCGTTTATCTGAGTCTTGCCACCCCAGTTGTTCACCATACTGAACGCCAAACAGCAATCCCTCCTTCAACGTATACCAACCATTCGTCGCCGCCGCCAACGCATCATCGGTAAAATCTAAGGGCTTGCGATACTGTGCCTGGAGGACAAACAACCGTACCGCCATCGGATCAGTGGGGCGATCGAGTAAATCCCGAATGGTGATAAAATTCCCCAAAGATTTCGACATCTTCTCCCCATTCACAATCACCATCCCCGTATGTAACCAGTAACGCGCCAAGGGTTGACCCGTCACCGCTTCTGATTGGGCAATTTCATTCTCGTGGTGGGGAAACACCAAATCCGATCCCCCCGCATGAATATCCACCGTGTCCCCCAAATTGTCCCGAATCATCGCCGAACACTCAATATGCCATCCAGGGCGTCCCGCCCCCCAAGGCGATTCCCAGGCAGGTTCTCCGGGCTTAGAACCCTTCCACAGGGCAAAATCAAAGGCATCTTTTTTCTTCGCCGCCTCAGCATCCGCTACCTCGACTCGTCCACTCGCCCCCGCTTGTAAATCCTCTAACTTTCGTCCCGACAACTTGCCATACTCACCAAAACGACGCACAGCATAGTAAACATCTCCAGCGGCGGGGTAGGCGTAATTTTTCTGTTCTAGGTCATAAATTAGCCGCTTAATCCCATCTAGGCAATGTGTCGCCCGGGGATAGGCATCCGCCTCATTCACATTCAGCCGCGCCATATCCTCAAAATACGCCTGAATGAAGCGTTCCGAGACAGCCTCCATCGAGGTTCCCTCTTGTCGCGCCCGATTCAGGATTTTATCGTCAATATCGGTAAAATTCTGCACGTAGTTCACCTCATAGCCGCGCCATTGTAGATAACGACGGGCAGTATCCCAGATAATGCAGGTTCTAGCATGACCCAAATGGCAATAGTCATAAGCGGTGATGCCGCAGCAATACATCCGCACCTTACCCGTCTCTATTGGGGAAAACGGTTCTTTGCTACGAGTCAGTGTATTGTACAGGGTTAGGGTCATGGCAAAAGAACAGTAAACTCAGTTGGGAGCAGATACGCAATAATGAGAAAGGATTGGCATATCCAGCGTACAGCTTGATGTCTTAATTGAATCACACCTGTACGTTATCTTCCTATATTCTGACGTTTAAAGACAGTTCAACATACCGCCTTATGCAATCAGTCACAACTCAGTCTGCATCCGACCCAACCCTGGACGCGGCGAAACATGGCTTACCTGTCACGATTATTACCGGATTTCTCGGCAGTGGCAAAACGACGCTGCTTAATCATATCTTGAGCAACCAAGACGGTGTCAAGACTGCCGTTTTAGTCAATGAGTTTGGCGAAATCGGCATTGATAATGAACTCATTGTCACCACCGGAGATGACATGGTGGAACTGAGTAATGGTTGCATTTGCTGCACCATTAATGAAGATTTAGTCAATGCCGTTTACAAGGTACTCGAACGGGAAGACAAGGTGGATTATCTGGTGGTGGAAACCACAGGATTAGCTGATCCCCTACCCGTCGCCCTCACGTTTCTGGGAACCGAACTGCGAGACATGACACGCCTCGATTCCATCGTTACTGTGGTAGACTGCGAGAATTTCAGTTTGGATCTATTCAATAGCGAAGCGGCATATAGCCAAATTGCTTACGGTGATATTATTCTGCTGAATAAAATCGACTTAGTTGATGAAGGTGATGTAGACGCCTTAGAGGTAAGAATTCGCGAAATTAAAGAAGGGGCGAGGATTATTCGCACCACTCAATCCCAAGTGCCATTACCGCTGATTTTAAGTGTAGGATTGTTTGAGTCAGATCGGTATTTTGATGAGTCATCGGATCATGACCATGAGCATCACCATGATCATGAGCATCACCATGACCACGATTGCGAGCATGACCATCACGATCATCACGATCACCACGATCATGATCACTCTCATCACTTAGAAAATGATGGATTTACCTCGATTTCCTTCCAGAGTGATAAACCCTTCAACATCCGGAAGTTTCAATATTTCTTAGACAATCAACTGACAACGAATATTTTCCGAGCTAAGGGAATTCTCTGGTTTGATGAGAGTCCAAACCGTCACATTTTCCACCTCAGTGGTAAGCGGTTTAATATCGAAGATGATCAGTGGAAAGGGGACAAGAAAAATCAATTGGTGCTAATTGGTCAAGATTTAGACCATGATAAGTTGTACAAACAACTTGAGAATTGTCTCTGTTTACCCTCGGTAAATCGAGGTAAGGGATTTGGGGCTTGACTACTGCTGAATTAAGAGAATCTGGGAGGGGGAGCATCAAAGCCCCTCTCCGTGGCGGGGAGGGGTTTGGGGAGGGGTCCATTGGTGTCAACTTAAGGTGAAAGCTCGGTTGAGCAAGGGTGTCGGGTGTCGGGTGTCGGGTGTCGGGATGAAATTGTCTGTTGTCGGCTAAAAAACCTCACACCTACCACCATTCACCTCACCTATTCATCCACAATGTTTTTTTCAAACAGGCTCCGTTTAATACATAGCTCCCCAAAATTGCTCGCTTTCCCCCACACCCCACACCCCATACCCCACACCCAGTATCCTATCGTGGGTAATGTGGCTTAAGTTGACACCCATGCACGTTGGTGCGCCCCTACGGTTTTCTGGCGTCAGCGTCATCCATCAAATTAGGTTGGCTACGCCACTACTGGCTTCGAGTTCCCTCCCCTTTGGCAAGGGGAGGGTTAGGGAGGGGTCAGATCAAGGCAAGATGCTCGCACTACATACAAGGATTTCGTAATTCTTGACATTAAGGTTTAAATGCCGAACAGCTTAAACTGACAACAATTAAGATAAACTTCTACACTCGTAGACTATTCCCATCCCCCAATGACTCGATTTCCCCATGACCAATTTGCCAAGGATTATCTTGACCAACTCTTGTCCCCAATCGGAAAAGTGGAAACCAGTCGCGACATTGCTGGAGAAGTGCGAGAGGTTGACGTTTTATTTATCCCCACCTCTATCTCAGATGACTACCTCCTCTCTCTGGGACTTTTAGGACGCTTTGTCACAACTGCTGCTGTCTTTGAACCCTTTCGCAACGCCGTCACTGCCGATCAAATTTGTGATTGTCTAGCGAAACTGTTTGACCTACATCGGGAATTGAGACGACGTGCCAGACGGGAGTCCACTTCCATTAATCTGAGTGAACTCTCCCAATTATGGATACTCACCCCCACCGCCTCAACACCCTTACTCGATAGCTTTGGAGCCTTCAGTGATGAGCAAAACTGGTTAAGTGGACTCTACTTTCTCCCCCAAGCTTTCCGAACAGCCATCGTCGTCATCCACCAACTCCCCCGTAGTCCAGAAACCCTATGGCTGAGACTTCTGGGAAAGGGCAGAGTCCAACAGCAAGCCATCGAGGAGATCACCGCATTACCCGAAGACAGCCAACGGCGGGAGTCTACGCTAGAGTTATTGTATAACTTGCAAGCCAACTTACAAGCCAATCAAGAACAACCCTTAGACACAGAGGAGAGGGAGTTAATTATGGCATTAGCACCCCTTTATCGGCAACAACTGGATGCGGCTCGGCAACAAGCCAGGGAAGAAGCTATGCAACAGGGATTACAGGAGGGATTACAACAGGGATTACAACAAGGATTACAACAAGGATTACAGCAGGGATTACAACAGGGATTACAGCAGGGATTACAGCAGGGACAACGGCTGATTATCGAAAACGTTCTCCAGACTCGCTTGGGACAGTTAACCTCTACCCTCGCTGCTTTAATCACTCCCTTATCGGCATTGCCCTCTCAGCAGTTAACTCCCTTTCTACTGCAATTGTCTCAACTCGAAAATAGTGAATCAGGAATTCAACAGGCACAGCGTTTCATTGTCGAAAATTTACTCAGAATTCGTTTTGGAGAATTGGACGCTCAACTCACCGCACTGGTCACTCCTTTATTAGGATTACCTCCCCAAGACTTAAGTCAATACCTCTCACAATTGCCTCAGCTATCCCGTGAGCAACTCCTGGCTCGATTTCCCCCAGCCAGTTCTTAAACGTGCCGTTGTCGTTCCCTCAAAGGAGCAGTTCAACAACCCCAACTTACTTCGTTGAAGTTGGGGATTGCCGGACAAACGGTGAATGAAAAATAACTAGATATTACTGAACTGATTCTTTATAAACTGGCAATGTAAAATAAAAGGTACTCCCAGAACCTAAGGTACTTTCCGCCCAAATTTTCCCCCCATGTTGCTGGATAATGCTGCGGCAAATCGCCAATCCTAAACCAGTACCTCCTTTTTGGCGGGAATCGGAAACATCGACTTGCTGAAATCGCCCAAAGATGCGTTCAAGGTGTTCCGTGGGAATTCCTCGTCCTTGGTCGGTAACGTGAAATAAAATACAATCTGACTGATGTTGGACACCCACGGTGATCGTCGTATTACTCTCAGAAAACTTGATCGCATTACTCAATAGATTCGTCAGGGTTTGAATAATCGTATCAGGCGCAACATAGACTTGAGCCGATAGGGGAGTCACCTGGATAGCAATTCCCGCCGCCTCCGCGATCGCGTCTATCGCTTCGACGGAATGTTTGATTAAATCTGCCACATCGCAGACTTCCTTAACTAGCGTCACTTGACCGGAATCCAAGCGTTCTAAACTCAGGATGTCATTCACCAACCGCCCTAAGCGATCGCAGTCTGTTACCGCAATATCTAACATCCGTTTGGCTTTGTCAGGTTGATTATCATAGACTCCCATCTTAAGTAAACCCAGAGAACCGCGCATTGAGGTGAGTGGAGTGCGAAGTTCATGACTAACCAGGGAGATAAATTCATTTTTCATCCGTTCCACAGCCTGACGTTGGGTAATATCTTCGCCAATACTCATGATTCCTGCGATCGCGCCAGTAATATCTCTTAGCACAGTATTATTCCATGCAATCAGTCGTTCTTCACCGGATTGGGTCAGAATGGAGTTCTGGCAGTAGGCATGGCTGTTGTGGTATAAAAGTTCATGGAAAGCCTGTTTAAGCTGCGGCTGATCGGAGGATGGGATAAATGTATTGAACCAGTTTTTCCCGAAAACTTCGGCTGAAGTATAGCCAGTTAAGCCTAAGCCAAAGGGGTTCATATACTCCACATCCCCCTGCCAATCTAAGCCAACAACCAGTAGTTGCACATTCTCTAACAGCGATCGCCATCGACGTTCGGTTTCTTGCAGGATCTGTTGGGTTTGATGACGCACGCGAATCTCTTGCTGTAAGCAGGCATTTTGTGCAGTGAGTTGCTGGGTTAACGCCCGCAGTTGCAGGTGAGTCTGGACACGAAGTAACACCTCTTCAAGCTGAATTGGCTTGCTGATATAGTCTACAGCACCCAGTTTTAGCCCCTTAATCTTGTAACTAGGATTCGCGCGATCGGCAACGGCTGTCATAAAAATAACTGGAATATCTTGGGTTTCCTCCTGCGCTTTTAAACGACGACAGACTTCAAACCCGTCCATTTCTGGCATCACCACATCCAACAAAATTAGATCCGGTAAGGTTATTGCCACAATTTTTAACGCTTGGACGCCACTTTTAACCGCGAGGACGTTAAATCCTGCTTTCATTAAAAAATCTGAGACTAATTGCAGATTAGCCACAGTATCATCAACCAATAAGATTTGGGGCAAGGAAGAGGACATGAACGGACTGGCATGACTGAATTTTGCAAAAAGCGGCACGTTGCCATTTTTATTGTTGCATAAGTGGGTGAGTTTTAATTCAGACCTTGCACCATTTTTAGCCTGCCTATTTTTTCTCGCTAAATTGTCCTTTTCCTGTGATTTTACCTAAGGGCAGGTTTAGTCAAATTATCAGTTTTATTAATAACCTTATCGGTACAACCCGCGCCTACAAATTGCCTTCTCCTGCGTCTTATATTCTGCTTAATTTACCGCTAATTAAGGTTAATGACTCACCATCCAAGGGCGTCCATTTTTCTGCTGACCATACGTTGGTGTTGTCGATTCTGTCGAACGCTTCACCCGTCGCGGTTCCTTTGGTTTGGGTAAACTCCCCGAATTTAAATTCACCATGGGCGCAGAAAATACCCGTTTCGCTACCCTCTGACAGGTTGGACAAAGCAGCGGTGTTCCTGCTTCTGCCAAGGTGCGCCATTTCTCAAAATCCCCACAATTATCACAGCGAAATTCGTACAACGGCATACCTTTATTTCTCCTTATAACCTTCTACCTCTGCTTTCTTAAGCTGTTCGGCATTTAAACCTTAATGTCAAAAAGTGCAACACCCTTGTAATGCGAGCATCTTGCTCGCTACCCATTCCCAATTTAAATGCGTGACAGCTTATACTAGGTTGGCAGAATTGGCTGATTAAAAATTTCCGTGGGCAAGGCTAATGTACAACAGGCATTAGGAATATCCACAATTCCACTAATCCGCCCTTCAATCGGCGCACAGCTTAACAGTAAATAGGCTTGTTCTCCCGTAAATCCAAACTTTTTCAGGTATTCAATCGCATTTAAACATGCTCGCCGATAAGCGACATGAGCATCTAGATAATATTGCTGCCCAGTCACTTCATCAACTGAAATCCCTTCAAAAACTAAATACTCCGAATAGCGCGGTTCAACGGGACCCGGCTTAAAAATTGGGTTAGTCATCCCATATTTTTCCACACCCCCTTTAATAATATCGACGTGCAGATCAATATAACCCGACATTTCAATCGCACCGCAGAATGAAATCTCACCATCTCCCTGGGAAAAATGAATATCTCCCATAGACAGTTTTGCACCATCTACATAGACTGGAAAATAAATCCGTGACCCTCTCGATAGATTCTTAATATCACAATTTCCCCCATGTTCACGCGGCGGAACCGTGCGGGCGGCTTCAGCGGCAACTCGGTCAAATTCTGCCCCTTTTAACGACCCTAAAATCGCATTTTGCGGATTAGGTAATGCCGCTAAGGGTGGCACACGATTAGGATTTGTTGCCACCAATTCCGCTTCCCGTTTATTCCATTGTGCCAATAATTCTGCTGACGGCGCACACCCAATTAAACCGGGATGAGTGATTCCGGCAAATCGCACGCCGGGAATATGACGAGAATGAGTATAAATCCCCTGTAAATCCCATATCGCTTTAGCCGCATTGGGAAAATGATCTGTGAGAAATCCACCACCATTTTCTCTAGCAAAAATACCCGTAAAGCCCCATTCATCCCCCGGTAATGCACCAATATCTAATAAATCAACAACCAGAATATCGCCCGGTTGCGCCCCATTCACATGAATAGGTCCACTCAACACATGCACCACCGTTAAATCTACATCCCGCACATCATCGGGGTTATCATTATTTTTAATTTGCCCATCTGTCCAATCTTTACATTCAATGCGAAAGACATCGCCAGGATTGACAGAAACCACGGCGGGAATATCAGGGTGCCAGCGATTATGACCGACTAACTCCTGTTCTGACATGGGTTTAGTGAGGTCTACTTTAAATAGAACGTCGGGCATAGAATACCTCTGATGAATAGATTGTTTTGTTGTAACTATTCAACGAGGAAACGAAAAGTAATTACTGTATAATTAACTACAAAAAAAGCTGATATTTAATAGATAAGCTTTTTAATATTAAATAGTGTAAATAAACCGATCCATTAAAGGAGAGTTTTTGCCTAAACCTAATTCATTAAAAGCTTAACTAATTCTTGAGTGATGGGAAAACCCATTTGAGACTCGACATGTAAAAACATCGGGCTAGGATTTGCCTCTAAAAATACATACTCACCCTGGGGACTCAGACGCCAATCAATGGCTGTCCACTCCAGCATTAAGGCTTGGGTAATGGCTAAACACTGGTGTTGAACCCTGTCTGGTAATTCGACTGGACGTAATTCCGCCTGTAAATCTTGCCGAAAGTCCAAAGCCGGAGAGCGAATTTCCACAGAATAGACAGATCCATTAATCACATAACTGCGAATATTTGTTCCGGGAATATACTCCTGTATTGTAACTGGCGAAAGACCGAGAACTAATTTCAGTCGTTCCAGTTCTAAGTGAGATTCTTTAAGCAATTGAGTATGTGTCCCGCCATAGACGGGCTTAAAAACTAGCATATCCTGAGATTGAGCGAATTGAAGGACTTGCTCTGCATCATTACTAATTAAAGTCGCTGGAATCACTATTCCTAATTGTTTTACTTGACTCAATTGGAGAGGTTTTTCTTTGTGAAATTGATAGGCTTGCCAAGAATTAACCCAATGCGCTGGGCAGGCTTGAATTAGGGTTCGCAGCGCACTCATCGAATCATTTAAGGCAATTCTTTGCTGTTCTGGCTCCAGATATGAAGGCAGATCAATACTGGAAAGACTACGCCAAAATACGCTATGAATATCTTGAAAGTCAAGTTTAACACCTTCAGGTAAGTTTAAACAACCCAACTGAGTATCAGGTTGCCAAGACATTTTTAACTGAGTGGGAAATAAGTGAGTATCTAAATAATAGACGGTTGCTCCTGCCTGGGTGAGCGCCTGTTTCAGGTGTACAGCATGGACATCTTCAGAGTTGCCGAGGATTAAAATATTCATCAATCAAATCGGAATTCTCGATCAGGTGAGTTAGGGGAGATACCAATCAAGCCAATCAGTGTTGAATTTAAGATCTACCTTAACTTCACCAATTATAAGCCTTTAGCGCTTGATCAAGCATCTCTAAACGATGAAGCCGCAGTTAGAGAAACTTAATGTCAATAATGGCGAAAGCCTTGTAGTGCGAGCATCTTGCTCGCTACTAAGCTGTCATGCATTTAAACTGTGATAAGAGCATTACCCTTATTTTTCAGTTTGCGTCCCCAGTTAATAACTAGCTTGTCTTCATTTAAAAGTTGATGCAACAAAGATTCTAACTCTTCAATGGATTCAAAAAGCCGA
>NZ_JAVKEA010000104.1:0-7069 GCF_040221695.1 Coleofasciculus sp. E2-BRE-01
AGGTGAGGTGAATGGTGGTAGGTGTGAGGTTTTTTCGCCTCCAACAGACAATTCCATCCTGACACCCGACACCCGACACCCGACACCCGACACCCGACACCCTTGCTCAACCGAGCTTTCACCTTAAGTTGACACCAATGGGCATTGCCGTGCCCCTACGATAGGTGGCGTTTGTGCGTCACTCAAGACTTCAGAAAACGCCAGTTTTATGACCTACATCTTACAACTCAAATCCCCAGCTTTTTGACTAAAGCGGAGATTTTCGCCATAGTCTACAGGGCAATCAATCACCGTCGGCACATCTTGGCTTAAAGCTTCTTTCAGCGTGGGAATAAACTCCGCCACTGAATTCACCCGATAGCCTTTTAACCCCATACTTTCGGCAAACTTGACAAAATCGGGATTGCCAAATTTAATAAATGCTGAGTCGCCAAATTGATTGTGTTGTTTCCACTCAATCAAGCCATAGCCACCATCATTAAAAATTAAGGTGACAAAGTTTGTGCCGACTCGCAGGGCGGTTTCCAATTCCTGGCAATTCATCATAAAACCGCCATCACCCGTCACCGCGACAACATTCCGATCCGGATGGACTAATTTTGCCGCGATCGCGCCCGGCATGGCAATCCCCATAGCAGCAAAACCATTGGAGATAATACAAGTGTTGGGACGATCGCAGTGGTAGTGGCGTGCCATCCACATTTTGTGGGCACCGACATCGGAGATAACAATATCTTCAGGTCCCATCACCTGACGTAAGTCATAGATAAGTTTTTGCGGCTTAATCGGAAACCCCTCATCATTGGCATACTGTTCATAATCCGCCCGGATATTGGAACGTAATTCCACCGCATGGGGCGTCGCCTTACCTTCGCGATCCGCTTGTTTCATAATTTCATTCAGCGAATCCGAAATATCGCCAACCACTTCCACCAACGGAATAAAGCTACTGTCAATTTCAGCATGGCTAGCACCAATGTGAATAATCGGAATCTTGCCCTCTGGATTCCATTTCTTCGGTGAATATTCGATTAAATCGTAACCCACCGCAATCACTAAGTCCGTTTCATCAAAGGCACAGCTAACGTGATCACGCTGTTGTAATCCCATTGTCCATAGGGCTAGGGGATGGGTATAGGGAATCACCCCCTTGCCCATAAACGTATTGATCACTGGAATATTCATCCGGGTGGCAAATTCCGTTAGGGCTTCTGCCGCATGGGCGCGAATTGCCCCATTCCCGACTAAAATTAAGGGATTTTTTGCCTTGGAGATGGCAACCGCCGCTTTGCCGATACTCCGGAATGAGGCATAGGTTTTTTCCCGTTCATCTTTCGTCAGGGGTTCCCCAAAAACGGGCATGGCGGCGATATTTTCCGGCAGATCAATGTGAACTGCGCCCGGTTTCTCACTTTGCGCCAGTTTGAAGGCTTTACGGACAATTTCCGAGGTATTACTGGGACGGACAATTTGCGTATTCCACTTGGTTACGGGGGCGAACATTGCCACCAAGTCTAAGTATTGGTGGGATTCGATATGCATGCGATCGGTTCCCACCTGTCCGGTAATCGCTACCACTGGCGCACCATCTAGGTTAGCGTCAGCTACCCCAGTCATTAAGTTGGTTGCCCCTGGTCCTAAAGTGGAAAGACAGATGCCCGCCTTTCCGGTTAAACGTCCATACAAATCCGCCATAAACGCTGCCCCTTGTTCATGGCGGGTGGTGATGAATTGAATGGAGGAGTGCTTGAGTGCTTCTAACACATGCAAGTTCTCTTCTCCCGGCAATCCAAACACGTATTCGACGCCTTCATTTTCCAGGCATCTGACTAGCATGTCGGCTGTATTCATTTCGCCCATCTCAATTTTCCCCTTAATCTGTTTTGGTTATCGTTTGATGGTTAGCGCGATGTCCTATTTCGTCGCAATTCGTGCCTGCTGAAATTTCAGCAGGACAAGTTAGAGGGGGCTACAGCTAGGACTGGCTGTTAGCTATCCCCGGTAAAAATTCAAAGCTAAGGATCAAAATCCTATTGTTAAAATTCGGTTTTTTTAACAATAGCCTTTACGGTCGTCTCCCGTCCATAGTTCTTAACTATTTCATCCAAACGGTTTTAATGTTGACAAATTCGTGAATTCCTTGTATCCCTAATTCCCGTCCATAGCCGGAACGCTTAATTCCGCCAAAGGGTAGGCGGGGATCAGATTTAACTAATCCATTGATAAAGACAGCGCCAGCTTCAATCTCGTCAATGAGCCGTTGGGCTTGGGTTTCATCCGTTGTCCACGCACTCGCCCCTAAACCAAACGGAATCGCATTGGCTTTAGCAATTGCCGCGTTAATGTCAGGAATTCTAAACAATAACGCCACCGGTCCGAAAAATTCTTCGTTATCGGCGGGGGTTCCTGGAGGAAAGTTCGCCAAGATAGTCGGCGGATAAAAATGACCCGGACGATCTAAGGGTTTGCCCCCAATCAGAACCTTAGCGCCTTTTTCGATACAAGCTTGTACTAGCTGATCTAACTCTTGGAGAATGCTGGGCGTTGCCAAGGGTCCAATATTGGTGCTTTCCTCCATTGGATCACCCACATTCAGGGCTTTAAATTTTTCAACCAAACGGTTTTCAAACTCATCCGCGATCGCATCGGCTACAATGAAGCGTTTAGCGGCGATGCAGGATTGACCATTATTCAGCATCCGGGCGGTAACGGCGGTGGTAACGGCGGCGTCTAAGTCGGCGCTTTCCAGGACAATAAATGGATCACTTCCGCCGAGTTCCAGCACAGTTTTCTTTAGGTGTTTCCCAGCAGTAGCGGCTAACGATGCGCCTGCGGGTTCACTTCCGGTTAAAGTAGCAGCTTTAATCCGGGAGTCACTGACAATGGCTTCAACTTGAGAAGCACCAATTAATAAGGTTTGGAATGCCCCTTCCGGAAACCCTGCTTCCTTTATAATGTCCTCAATTGCCAAGGCGCATTGCGGCACATTCGAGGCGTGTTTCAGGATACCGACATTTCCCGCCATTAACGCAGGGGCGGCAAACCGAAACACTTGCCAGAACGGAAAATTCCACGGCATGACCGCTAGAATAATCCCTAAGGGCTGATAGCGGACAAAACTCTGGCTGGCATCGGTGGCAATCTGATGATCTGCCAAAAACGTCGCCGCGTTTTCAGCGTAGTAACGGCAAACCCAGGCACATTTCTGCACCTCCGCGATCGCACTTTTAATCGGTTTGCCCATTTCCAAGGTCATCAGCTGACCAAACTTGACCTTATCCCGTTCCAGAATATCCGCCGCCGCATTCAGCCAGTTTGCCCGTTGCGCCATTGGCGTCTTCCGGTACGACTCAAACACCTGTTGTCCCAGGCTGAGTTTGGCTTCTATCGACTCATGATCTAGTGGCTCAAAGGTTTTGAGCGTTTCTCCCGTTGCTGGGTTAATTGTGGCGATCCCCATAGCCTTCCTCTTCGACTCCATTACTTAAGATGGAGTTAGCAGTTTCATTCTCAAGTCTACTGCGATGGTGTCTTGTAAAAGACAATACATTTACATTGCTTTACATTTTAGCTTAGGTCGGCGGTAGGGGTTTTGTTTCCAAACCCAGAATTTAGTTCCCAGTAGGGGTTTTGTTTCCAAACCCAGTTTCCAAACCCAGTTTCCAAACCCCTACCCCTAATCAAGTAAGCCATAATAACAACCAGGGTAAACGCATCTTAACTGTTTGGGGATTGAGGTAAAATAGAGGGCTTACCGTTTAGCCAAAAATAGCTCGGTTCCCAGCAATGTTTCCCTGTTCCTCGCTCCGAGGTAGGATAGGAGTACTTCAATAACTTCCGATATCAGCAGTAACTGGGTGGCTAAAGGATGACACTGACTCTAGAATCGAGTTTGATTCGAGTGGTTGTCGCCTCTAACAACTGCAATTGGAAAGTGCCGATCGCATTCATCGAGCTTTGGCTACATACACGATAAGTATGCTACGCCACTATTAACGTTGACAGTTAATGTTTTGCTGACTGATTTCTTTGCCAAGACAAGCGGCACTTGGACAAATGTGATAACGGTAGCTATTGGTACAACTGTCGGGTTGTTACTTAAGCACCGTTTACCTAAATCCATGCAACAAATTATCACCCAAGGGGTAGGACTTCTCACCCTATTTCTGGGTGTCACCATGGCGGCGAGTATGACTCAGGTGCAAGCAGGGCGCATTGATGGTGTGGTGTTGGCGCTGATTAGCATTGTGTTGGGGGGATTACTGGGAGAATGGTGGCAAATTGAAGCTAGACTGCAATCGGTGGGACATTGGCTGAAAACTCGGTTTCGCGGAAGTGGTGCGTTCACAGAAGGGTTTGTGGCGGCTAGCTTATTGTTTTGTGTGGGTCCAATGACGTTGCTGGGAAGTCTGAATAATGGCTTGACGGGTGACGATACATTGCTGACACTGAAAGCGGTAATGGATGGAATCGCCGCGATCGCACTTTCCAGCAGTTTTGGAATTGGTGTCGGTTTTTCGATTATTGTGATTCTCGTCTATCAGGGCGGAATTTCTCTGGTGGCGGGAGTCTTGGCGCAAGCCATCCCTGATCCCGCCACTGATCCCCGCATTCTCTTGATTACCGGGGTAGGGGGATTAATGATTTTGGGGACGGGAATCAACCTGTTACAGTTGACCCACATCCGTGTTGCGTCCTTTTTACCCGCCTTGATAGCCGCTCCGTTAATTTATCACGTCGCTAGGTTGATTTAGCCGCACCTCTGGCTTGCTTCACCATGTCAATTAACGTGTGATGGGCGTCTTCAGAGTCTTTGAGAGTGTGATCAAACTCAATGCGTAAGGGAACCGACTCACCCTGACGTTGGGCGATTAAATTCATCCCTGTCGCATCAATGGACTGCATTTGAGCCGACTCGGTATCGGGAGAGTTCCCGAAGGTACGGGCGTAAAGCGCGATCGCGTCACCATGATCCTCGTTCATGTGCTTACAGATGCGATCGCTGACTTGTTGGGTAAACTGTTCAGACATAACTCCTACTGGTAATATGGGATAGTTGTATTGTTTCTCAAACTTGGGTGTTGCTGCAATTCTGACGTTTCACTGAGTCTGGGAATGGCGGGGATTTTATTCGGGATTTCGGGAAGCACGAAATTGTTTGAAACTCCTGCTCAAAATCCAGACGCTGATTAATTCTAATAATACGCCAAAACTCAATCTTAGTATCCGTAGCGGTTGAATAGATTTTTGTTGGGTTTCTCCCCGATAGAATCCTATCGGTTGATTAATTAATTGATTTTTTATTTCTTTAAGGCTAAATGTCCAGGATTGCTCATCGGCTAACACTGTCACTTCATCAGCACGACAATCAATGGATTGAATAGATGGGTAGGCATAAGTATGAAAAATTTGTTTTTCTGTAGGGAATTTACCGTTATCAAAAGTAACGGAGTACCAATAAGCAACCGTTGCACCTCCATTTCCCTGATATAAACGAATGATTGCTTCTGTCGATGAAATTTGACATTGCATCATTAATGTTTCAAATTGAGGATTTCCCCATACATTGCGGTCTGGCAATAGTAGCTTAACGCCCCAAATGGCTAAAAGTAGGGCGAGAATACATTGAAGTAACGCTGACGCTTTTCTCATGTTATGAACAGCTAAGGGAACTAGCCTTGCGAATCTCTCCCTCTCCCAATTAACTCATTCTTTGTCACCTTCAATATACTCTGCGATCGCCTCCAAGTCTTCTATGGCTTCAGCAACGTCTAAATATTATTCTGCCTGATCCATCTGTTCAACCACATTACCCCATTCTTGAATAACCGCTTGCAGTTCAGTAGGCAATGCTTCAACACTAGACTCAATATACTCAACAGTGCCATAACGGGCGCTGAGTTTAACCCTGGGTGCATCAGCGTCATCTGGAACAGGTGGCTGATAGCGAATTCCGTCGAAATGGGAAAAATTGGACTGCTCAAGCTGACGCAACAGTGCTTGGATTTGCGACTGACTAACCGCTTCAGTTTCCCGATTCATCACCTCGCCATCACGTTCTTGAATATAAATCAAGCGTTCATCATTCTCCAACATTAATGTTTCTTGTTCACCCGACTCGTGGTTAATCGTGCTTTGGAAGACTGTTTCGTCGCCCAGCATACGGGGATTCACCATGGGAATGAACCTGGGAACGACATCAGGGCTACTGGCGGTTTCATTGAGGCGAATCGTATCACCAGAGTTATCCGTGTGATAAATCCAGTATTGAACACCGTCGCTGATGACAGCACGCCAGCCTAGAATAGCAATCTCAGTACAGAGTTGATTGGGATCAGCAAGCCCATAGCAGCCATTCCAAGTTTGGGGATCAGCATCGATAATCCCTAAGCTTTCAGAGGGTTTCAATCCACTGGATCGGGCAGTTTCAAAGATGCGATCGCGGATTGACGGTGGCAAATTGTTTTCCAGGGTAGATAGGCGAATCTGATCGCCCGACAAATCGGTTCGGTAAAAATAACTTTTATCGCTTTGGGTATCAATCACCTCAACTTGCCAGCCTTCTGTGAGGGCGGCTAGGCATGATTCAGCAGGTCCCCCCAGCCCTAAGCAGCCGTCTGACCAGGTTTCGCGGCTGTGGCGACCAATTGCCAGTTGCTCAACAGTAACATTCAGGCGATCGGCAAGGGCAACTTGGACTTGATTACTAATAGTGTCTGGCAATGGCTGATCAGGAGTTTCTGCTACTGTTGTTGTGTCTGGGCTATTAGCCGGAGTAGAAACGGGTTGAGGGTTTGTTGAGCAAGACCACAAAAGAACTGTACTGAGCAACGAAAATGTAATGCGATGAATCATCTGGATTAGTTTGAACAGACAATTTCAATCTAGCTTCCAGAGATAAGCTCAACCGAGTTTGTTACGGGAATTGATAGTTGGTAAAAGTATAGTCAAATATAGACAGACTGAATTTCATTGCAGAAATTCCCTTCACTTTTACTTTGAGAGATTAATTCTCCTTGGATGAACTACGCACCTCTCTATCCCATAGCGGTTAAACGCATTTGGGAAT
>NZ_JAVKEA010000105.1:0-19460 GCF_040221695.1 Coleofasciculus sp. E2-BRE-01
CTGTCTATAAACCAGCCTGGAGGCACGGGGTTGTCGTGCAAGTTAAGTCGAACTGTTGAGTATGTTCAACTTGGCTTGTTCGATGACTTCAGGGCTACTGAAAACCCAGACCTCTGCGATAGCAGGTCTGGGTAGTTTATATAGTTAATCGTCCACTTCGCATCGGTTGACAACTCTTGATGGAGTTGTTTAAATACATCTTCAGTCACGGCTTCCGGTAAAAGCCGATTGAGCAGGAGTATATATCGTCGCATCAATTCAACGAAATAGATAGTTGATGGATTAGGTTAGCACTGAGAGACTTCCCTGAAACTATCTCCTAAGATGGAGGATAACTTGAAAGTATCGATTGTTAGTATTTGCTTGTAACTGGCTCCAATGCTATAACTTTTTTTGATCAAGAATTTGTATCCGGCTCAAACACAGTCATATTGCCCATTTTGCTACCTTTTGCCTCCAATTCGCTCCTGTTAATTTTTTTTTTAGTCTATATACTTGGATGTTAAGAAAAGTAACAGGTAAACAATCAGGATGAAGAATATGCGAATTTCAGCTTGGACAATTGCCGGATCAATTGCGTTAGCCGGCTGGGTCATCTCTCCAGTTCAGGCTCAGATACCCGGTTTACCCAATGTGAACATACCGACTCCGAATCCCCTCAAGCAGTCATCAGAGGATGCCGTTATTTCCGAATGTGTCCGGCTCGACGGTCGCTGTTTATTCGAGATTGCCGCACCAACATCGCAGTTCCCCCAACGAATGCAAGAAATTGAACAACGGTTACAGGATATCAGCCAGACTTACTTCAAAAACGAGAGCGCTGAATTAGAGTTTCGCCAAGAACTAGACCAACAAAGCAATTTACCTGAAATTTACGTCTCTCTGCTAGATGAGCAAGACAATCGGTTCAAAGAAGTTCGTTTGATGAGCGTTACCAATCAAGACGCTGATCTCACAGGAGTGCCGATAGAGACTAGAGCCGACGAAATTATCGAACAGCTCGAACAACAACTACCCCAGGCAAAACAGGAACGGCAACCTGATTTTTTGACGGATCGAGTAGGAGTTGCCGTTGGTACTGGCGTAGCCATGATTGTTGCCAGCTTACTCATTTATCGTTGGGAACGCCGCTTAAAACGTTCCAAACAACTGTTAGAGCCTTCTGGATCGAACGCCGAACCAATATCCACTCAACTTACCCAAAATCAACAGCGAAATGTCAAAGAAGTTTTACATCGCCTGCTGCAACTGACGCAAGGGGTTATCTGGGTGGGGGGAAGTCTACTTATTTTAAGTCTATTTCCTTACACCCGACCCCTACAGATCTTGATCCTTGCCAGTTTCCGAATTCCCGTGCGCGTGGGTATTGTCGGCTTAGGAACCTACGTGATCATCCGGCTATCTTATGCCTTAACCGATCGCTTCTCATCTGCCATTGCCAGAAATCATTTACTGACGCCAGAAAGCGCCCAGCGATCGCAGTTGCGTGTGTCAACGGTGTCTGGGGTAACCAAAAATATTATCACCTTGAGTTTTAGTGCGATCGGACTTTTAGTAGCGTTAGCGGCAATTGGGATTGACATTGGTCCCCTGTTAGCTGGTGCTGGGATCATTGGTTTAGGCTTGTCTTTGGCATCGCAAAATTTGATCAAAGATGCCATCAATGGCTTCTTCATTCTCCTAGAAGATCAGTATGCCGTTGGTGACGTGATTACCGTGGGAGATGTTGGCGGGTTTGTGGAAATGATTAATCTACGGATTACTCAGTTGCGGGATGCTGAGGGGCGATTAATTACGGTTCCCAACAGTGAAGTTAGAATTGTGGCAAATCTTTCAAGTAATTGGTCACGAGCAGATTTAAATATTCCCGTTACCTATCAAGCCGATGTTGATAAAGCATTGGATTTGGTCAGACAGGTGGCACACGAGATGCTTATGACCCAAATGTGGCGGGAGCGTATCCTGGATGAACCCGACATTTTAGGGGTAGATAATTTTGGCGATCGGGGTTTTATTATTCGCGTGTGGATTAAAACCCAGCCGTTGAAACAATGGGAAGTAGCGCGAGAGTTTCGCCGTCGTCTAAAAGCGGCATTTGATGAAGCGGGAATCCTGCTTTCAGTGCCGCAGCAAGCGCTCTGGTTTAATAACACGTTACCGATGCAATCGTTGTCGAATGGTCACTCAAATGGTAAGAGTCACCACGACGCTCAGCCAGAGTATGCTGAAATGGAATAGAGTATCGATTCAGCAACACAATTAACGGTCAAAATACATCATTCATTCTTATACAGACGTAGCATGGCTACGTCTTTTATTTTTTTTATATAGCAACCGCCATCGCTGTTAGGACACATCCGCGTCGTAGAGACCTTGCATGCAACGTCTCTACCATGGTGCGGACAGTTCTAATCGATGTGTTTACTGCTATACAATGGAAAAACACACCCCCCAATATGGCTAAACGTAAACGCAATCTATATCGCCTGTATGCGCTAATGCCCATACCCGCTACGCGAACGGCGACAAGCTTGCCCCTGCAGGGGGCTGGGTTCGTAGTCATGTCGAAAAGTTTTGAAAGAAGGTTGGTTTTCGGTGACTGTTATGGACAAAACTCACTTAAATAAAAAAGTGATAGCTAAGATAAAAATCTTTAGACAGTTTGGCTATCGTGAAGCGTCACTGCCTAGACCCGTTGAAGAAGGTACAACTGGCATAATAGTTGATTTTGGTGTTAGAAGCGGCGACCCTTACGTGAAATGGGACACAGGGCAGGAGGGTTATGTCTCTTGGTTTTGGATTGCTCTGGTGAGTTAGTGCTTAGAAAGGTTTGTTTCATTCGTGGGACTAAGGCAAAACGGCAGGTCTCAATCGCGATCCCGTAAGTTTTGTGCCTGGTCTAGAGCGCCAGTTCAGTACTTGAAATCGATACGAGAATCTCAAAAAAATCGTAACAAAAACGACAAAAATTACCCTTTAGTAGAGACGTTCCGGCGGAACGTCTCTACTAAATGATGTGTCCTAACCGCTTTGGCGGTTGCTATATCAGTAAAACCCGCCCCTACACCTCCAATCCCCAAAACCCCTCGCCATTACAGTACAAATGTACTATAATAGAACTATCAAAGATTTTACGCCCTGAACGCCTGATCCCTAAACCATTCAAGATTGTCGCCATGATTAAGCATTACATCCTCAGCATCAACCCCAACGCCGAGTACGAGTGGGAACAGCGCATCCTACGCCACCCGATCACCGCAGAACGCCCGGATTTTGCCAGTTTAATCGCCCAAGCCGTGGGGGACGAATCGGGATCGTATTTAGTCGAGGTGAATATTGAAGTTAACCTTTTAGAGAAAGCCCCAAATCCTCAGCCTCAAAGGAATTCCATGGATGGAGCCACCAAGACAGTCCAGTCCCAAGCTTCGGAATGGGTGGCGTAGTCGGTTAACTCTCTAGCTTGGATAACCGGATAAAGGATTGTCCAGATTGATACTTTCATACAGGAAGATTGACGATGAACATGAGTCAGTACCCCGCCGCGATCGCACAAGCCGCTCAAACCGTTAATGATTTGGACTCCCAAATTCAAGCGGTGCAACTTAACATTCATCGCCTAGAAGCCAGTATCGACAAGCAAATCGCCTTTGATTCTGAGTTAAAAAATGACTCACAACGCAAGGCGCGTCGATTTGAGCTACTAGAGGTGAATTTGGAATATCAGCACGCCCTCAACACCGTCATGCGGTTAACCAATCAAAAGGCGAACGCTGTGGCGAACTTGGAATACTTGCGGAATCAGTTCAGTGTTGCCAAACTGGAAGCTCGACTGGCAATCGCCCGCCAGCTTAATGGTTCAGATATTGGTGATCTGTTGCTGGGCGTGTAATCGCATAGTCTTTTTGAGTGTTGAGAGTGTAGGAGAGTGTAGGGAACTCTTGATCAAGGGTTCCCTACTGATGGTAGTTCAACGGTGCAATAGACGAAAATAGTTATAGTTGCAAAACCCTGTTCCAGGCTGGGTAAGTTGCCCAAAATAAACTATGACTATTGTGACCTCTCAAGAAATTGCCCAATTCCGTTCTCAGCTTTCCCATAACCCCGAAGCGATGCAAGCGCTGGATGCGATTGAGGATTGCGAGGGGGATTTAGAAGACGCCGCGATCGCACTCGCGATTCGAGCCGGACAACAACCCCAAAGCGATAATGCTCGATGGTTAGACGATTTAGCCAAAAAATGCCGTGCGGTTATTTGTAAGCCGGAATTTCGCCAAGAATTGCTCAATGGCTCTTATTCTCAGGTGATTGAATACTTAGCAGGGACACCCCTACTTCCGGCGATTCTAGCAACACCAGTCCTGATGTCTGCTCTGAGCCAAGGCGTGACTAACTTTTGTGAACCGATTGATGCTCACTTTGAACAGGTTTACGGCGATCGCTCTCCTTAGTCGGTGCATCCCCATGCCAGTCAACGCAACACCAGTACAGCAGTCAAGGGAGTGAGGAAACAAGTTCTGTGATATCGCGATCGCACCAGGTCACTTTAAAATCACTAGAACACTGTGAGCTAGACCAATACTCTCCCATTTTACAGTCGGTAGTATAAAGGCGTTGCACTAGACTAGACGACCCACGACCTCCAGTGGGTCTTTTTTGTGTTCGTTCATAGTTATGCTTGTAGTTGCGCTGTCTTCGCCAGTTCATAATTGCGCGGTCTTTACCATAAACCGCCCTATTCCTTTTATTTCTTCTCAACCTGTTGTATCACAGCTAGCATAACTAGCGACAGATATTCCGATTCATGCAGAAGCATTTGTGCCAGCTACTTCAATAATTTACTGATTCAATTCATTGAGCATCAAGTTGACCAAAATAAGATTCAAGTTGTCCCCACAACGCACTCACCCCAATTACTTAGACTTCTCCGTATAACAATAGCCAATTGTCAGCGAATTTATAGTTGTGGCAATAGTCATTAAGTCGCTATCGGTAAATCCGCGATCGTTTGGGAGAATCGATGTAATTTGTCTTATGGGGTAACAAATTTTATAATAGATCAAGCTGATGAGTATAAATGTGGAATTTTATGAGAACTATGATATTGGATGAATTTACTCAATTAACGGCGAAACATGAAAAATGTCCTTCTGAATTACCCAAAGCGCTGCAAGCGTTGTGGTATGACAAAAGAGGGGATTGGCACCGAGCGCATGATATCGTGCAGAATGCCAGCGATAGTGATAGTGCATGGGTTCATGCTTATCTTCATCGCGAAGAAGGTGACTTAAGCAATGCCCGTTATTGGTACAGACGCAGTGGACAGTCACAATTTAACGGTGAATTGAGCCAAGAATGGGAATTCATCGCGTCTAATCTGTTGGATAAAGTCAACGCCTAAATTCTAGGGCTGGGTTTAACCACTGTAGGGGCGGGTTGAGCCATTAAATTCAAATATTCACCGATAAATGAACAACAAAACCCGCCCTGATTCAGGTTCGTACTAAGAGCTAAAGCTCTTAATCCTGTTGGGTTTTCTTGACAGCTTACTTCTTTCACCCTCAAGACATTATCTGGCATAAACTCAATTCACTGTTTTTGCCCAATACCTCAAACCTTTATAATTGCCTTTTCATTTGAGAGGTAAACAATCAACCCAAAGAGCCAACGTGATCGCCTCCAGTCTTCACACCCTTCAACCGAGAGCTGAAAGCCTCATTTTACCATCGATCTCTGTCTCCTGATGGGTACAAACCAGCTTAAGTTGACACCAATGGGCAATGCCGTGTCCCTACAATAGGTTGCTTGCGCCTGATTTACCTGATTTATAGCAGGTCGCGCTGGTGTATTTACAACTCCCTTCTCTGAAGCTGAGTCCAGATGGGATGTTCGTGCAAACAAAGTGTAACTAGACCAGTGCGAAGCGCTATAACTGTCAAATCTATGCCACTATTTTAGCTGTGCCACGCCAGATTAGAAGTTTTTAGCGGTGTGAGTAATCGGATCAAACTCAAATCGTTGCTGATAATCTGTTTTTCCATAAAGATTAAATGTAATCGTCGGTTCCTCTCCCATCACTTCTACATGGTGAATCGCATCAGGCATAAAGCTGATAATATCGCCAGGAACCAGAATCTGTTCACCCACCTTTTCGATGCGATCGGGAAATTCTGAATCCGTAGTCCGTCGCCAAAATGTATTTTTTTCTTCACCACTAATTAACGCTACCACTCCCCAAGCGGCATGATTATGAATCGGAGAGACTCGTCCGGGTAACCAAACCACCGTCTGCACAGTTAAGGAGAACTCTGGTTCATCATACAGCATCAAGACAGACCACCCTGTATCGGGATTCGGTTCGCGATATTCCCCCTGTAACCAGTAGGAACTCGTCAGTAAACGGCGGACTAACGGGCGAATTTGTTCTAGGCGTTGGCGATCATCTTTGGTGGATTCGAGAATATCTTCTACATCGGTGAGAAATCGATAAAGTCGATAATAGCCTGTAGATATTTCACTCTCTTGGAGATTACAGGCTAGACAGTCTCCATTCTCTGTTACTAACCAATCACTACTTTCCATCATTTATTTTATAGCTAGAGTATAATCAGGGGCAATTTTTTATCAGGTTTCGCCATACCGTCAATTTTGACAAATTAATTTAGGGAAAATCTGAGTTTTTCCTGAGAAAATCCAGGTTTATCCTGAACCTGCCTAATCCAACCAGCAATCTTTGACCACAGTCTCAGCGAATTCCAAGCTGTTTTTAAGGGGAATTTAAGCTTCTTAGGGTTAAGTATTGCCTAAGCCCCGGCAGATTTCTGGGCGATGACGTACCAATCCTTGTATCATAGAAACCAGAAAAGAATGAAAGTTAACTACATTGCGACACTCACCATTGCCTCTATTCTAGGTCTGGGGCTAGCAACGGGCTGTGGTAATCCCTGTGCGGCAAAGCCGGGTCCCGAAGGCGGGACTGAAACTCAAGCGAATCCCTGTGCGGGTAAAGAAAACCCTTGTGCGGGTAAGGCTAATCCTTGTGCGGCGAAAGAAAACCCCTGTGCGGGTAAAGCGAATCCTTGTGCTGCTAAAGAGAATCCTTGTGCGGGCAAGACGAATTAATCAGCCTGTAGATTGACGACTTCTGTTATAAAGGCGCGAAGGTGAAGGTTCGCCGCGATTTACTCAGAGAAATGAGACTCAGACAGAACTGACACTTGCTTTACCGTCAAACCACCATCTGTAGGGGCAATTCATGAATTGTCCCTACTTTTTTCGCTTAAATAGCTGAAACGACTACTTAACCAGCGTCAAATCCTTACTATTCCCTGTTCCCTGTTCCCTTGTCCTCACACTCAACTTTAATTGTGTCTGACTACACTTATACCGATACACGCTTGTGGACGCAACACCGACTTGTGAGTGTTCATACACATCTGTTCGTTGTGTATAAATGAGTATAGATAATTGAGATAAGAATTAAATTAAACATTGTTTCTGGTTGTTCAAGAGGACAGCATAACCGCTGTTAATTTAGGCTAATACCAGAATTGATTATCTCGCTCAAAACTCATGAAAACCCTAACAAAGTGGATAGCAATAGGCACACTCGATCTTATCTTCTGTTTTTGGATTTTAGGTAATGCCGCAAATCTAGTTAGTTCTCCCAGTGACCAAAAAGTTTGGTTAGGCGTCAGTTATTACGTCGTGGGATTACTCGTTGTACCGGGAGTTTCTGTCAGTCATGTCGCCGCAAGACTTCATAATGCTCAAGTTCGACACAAGCAGATAAAAGAAGCTTTCCCAGATTGTGATGTTTCCTTGGTTGAACTTTTGGATGTCAACTGAAGAAATCATTAATTTTATCTCTTCATCAGTTGCACGATATGTAGAGACACCTAGAATGGCATGATTCAACCAAACTTTTAAACTTTTGTCTTGTAACCTCTCCAATATTGTGCTGAATAGGATTGGCACTTCAGACAGGTTTATTTACCCATTAAAGACTATGAAAAATCTACCTCGTCGTTTCTTTAAACTTACTGGAATAACGGCTGCTTTAGCAATTATTGCATCGGGTTGTGGTGCGGTTCCTGGAAGCAGTGTTAAGCGGATACCTGCTGGCTATGTCGGACTAAAAGTCGAGCTTTATGGTGAAAATCGTGGGGTACAAAATGCAACGATTAGTACAGGAAAGGTTTGGTATAATGGCTACACTGAGGAAATCGTCGTTTTTCCAGACCACGTTCAGTATTATATCTTAACGGCTTCAACGGAAGAAGGCTCTCCAGTTGATGAAAGCATCAGCTTTGGTGTCGGTGGTACAACGGTTAATGCGGATGTTTCCCTGTCGTATTTTTTCAACACCCAGAAAATTAAAGACTTTTACGGGAAGTATCTGAAAGATCCGGAACAGTTTAAAGCCACTTTAGTTCGCAGCGAAACCCGTAATTGCTTTAACCAGTCAGCTACTGGTTTGAAACCTGAAGAAATTGTGGGAAATAAGCAGGCACAATTACTCAAAGATGTCCAAACTTGCTTGAACAATAAATTTGGTGCTGTTGGCGTTACGTTTGATTCCGTCGGGTTTGTCAGTAAGCCTCGATTTGACGAGTCCATTGAAGCCCAAATAACGGCTCGTTTCCAAGCTGAACAGCAAGCCGTAGCTGCTAAAGCACAGCTTGAAGTCGCCGAAGCCGAATCTAAGCGAAAAATTGCTGAAGCGAGGGGAGAAGCCGAAGCTTCTCGGATTAAAGCTTCAACCGTTTCTCCTTTAACGATTCGTTTGCGAGAGTTAGAATTGCAAGAGGAAATGATTAAGAAATGGGATGGAATTCTACCCACGTATTTAGGTGGAACGGCACCATTTCCTTCCTTTGATCCGAATGCGGGTCATTCGCTACCGTCGGCGAGTACAGCGAAGAAGTAATTCGTCATTTGTCATTTGTCTAAGAGTTTGATACCCAGGGAAAAAGTCCACAAGTGATAAAGTGAGTTACTTAAGCGGATTTGGTATTAGATCCCCGACTTCTTCAAGAAGTCGGGGATCTGCCAGCAACAATTAAAAAGTGAATGTGGTTCTCACTGTACCAATCACGGCATCGCTGTTATCAGAATTTTGGTTGGGAGAGGTTAACCAAATGATACCCGGTGTGATCGAGAGATTATCGCTCACTTGATATTTGTAGAACCCTTCGATATGATAAGCAAAATCTCGATTAAAGTTGTTGGTTCCTCCGGGAACGTCTAATCCTCTCAGCGTCGGTTCTGCACCCGCAACAATGGCAGCTAAATTCCCCTCTTTTCCTAAATCAGGAAAAACTAAACCTAACGCAAAATTCCAGATATCAGCATCACCTAATCCAATTAAACGGGCGTCAGTTTTACCAACCCAGCCATTAACCAAAAAGCTAGGACTAAATTTGAGGGAGGCTTCTATTCCGTAAGAGTTGCTGACAACTGGAGTGCTGAGGGTATCGGCTGATAAATTGGTTGCATTTGCTAATTGAGCCGGATTGAGATTAGCAAAGGCTGTACCTGTTCCACCTAACAGAAAGCGTCTGGCACCATCTCCATCATTAAAACTGCCATCGTCATAAGCATGGACGTAGGTTAATCCAATTTTAAACCGACTGCCATAAACAATTTGGGCAATTCCGGAATAATTCCCGTTGAACAACCCATTATCCTCTCCAGGATTACTGGCGGTGTTGGAAATGTAGCCCAAATCTACTCTCAGATTATCACTGGGTTTCAGCGCGATCGCAGCCCCTGCGCCAAAGGGTCCAATTCGATAGATGGGATTGCGTTCAGCAAAGCGGGAAATGGCATTAGAACCCCCGGCTAAGCCTTCTAAGAAAGGGTTAACGGTATCCACGTAGTAGTGGTGTAAGCCATTATTTGCCACAATTTGTACTGTGGCTTTGTCTCCCAGGGGAAAGCGGTAGCGCAGAATGTCGATAATCACATCATTGCCGTTATCACCATCGTAGGTAAAGCGCCCTTCTTGAGTAAACTGTGATCCATCGTCAAAGGTTACACCATTTCTTGCCAGGAGTAGGGCAGCGTTACCTGCCTGGAGACGAGTTTGCAGCATATCCTTCCCGGTGAAGCTAGTCAGGAAGTTGAGGCGAACGCGATCGTGAAAAACGGTATTTACATCATCACCAACTTCATCCCCAAACGCATCCGCCAAACCAAAGATAACTTCCCCTGATAGTTTTGTGGTTGTGGAAAATTGATTGTCTTCTAAAAATGCCACTCGACCTTCTAAATTATCAACCCGCGCTCCTAAGGTGGCAAGTTCTGCTTCAAATTCTTCAATTAAACGTCGTAGAGTGGGCAATCCTTCAATGTTATCGGGAACGTTGCCAATTAAACGCTCAATTTGCTGTAAACAGGCATTTAATCCAGCCGCAAATTCATAGCGCGTCATCGCCCGATTACCCCTAAATGTGCCATCAGGATATCCAGCAATACAGCCATACCGTTCAACTAGCGATCGCAAGGCTTCATACGCCCAGTCTCCCGGAGAAACATCTCGCAGTTGGGAAACGTTGGTTATTTGTTCCATTCCCTGATTTTCCCTAGCGTCCAATTCTAGGGAGGGTACAGGGGTTTCCGGTGTCGCTGATGGGTTTAATTCCTCCGTCTCCAGCGCCGCATCTGGAACCGGAATTTCCAGATTCAGGGGCGTTTGGGCAATTGAACTCGGCTGTTGGGTATTATCCCTTCGGGTAGGTTCACCTGCGATCGCGGCGGTAGACACCCAAATTGTTATCCCTAAAATTGTTGGAACATTCAGTAAGGCAATCCTAGAAACTTTAGGTTGATTCACGTTCGTCTCTCACACCAGATAGAGTTTTTTGTGAGATTCGCCAACAAAATAACTGTCCCTGGAATTTTTTGTTCCAGAGGTTTTATACTGTCTGGGTTAATCTCAGGTTAACCTTATCGACGCTATCAGCTTTTTTTGTATTAATTGATGCAAACTGTCCAGCTTCTATGCCAAAATTGAATCAAATATATCCGTTTACTGCAAATCAAGCTCCATCAATGCAGGTTGAGAGGTTTAAAAAATCCTATAACCAATAAAGCTATAGGAGTTATTTTGTTAAATTATCAGCAAGTTAGGAGATAATTGCTTTATTCTTCTTGTTCAAGTTCCTTCAACTCCTCTCTATACTTTTCTACTGCTGACTGCAATAGCATCTGAGCCATCGGAATACCTATTTTTTCAGAGATAATTTTCAGCTTCCTGTGGAGGTCATTTGGTATCGTCACTTTGAGTTGCTTGTTTTTATCGCGGTCAATAGGCATTTGAGTAAGGACTTAGACACCCTATAAGAATACCCTGAGTAGGCTATATCCTGCTCAGAGTCTTGATCTTATGGACTTTGTGAGGGTTACTAAGTCCTTGTCAATAGTCAAATCAATAAAAATTCAGGGGAACAGTCCTACCGTAACTAAGGCTATTTCCCCGAAAAGCTTACTCTATAATGTTTCTAACAAATGGCTCAGGTCGGATTTGAACCAACGACCTTGGGCTTATGAGTCCCCTGCTCTAACCACTGAGCTACTGAGCCGTTTTTTTTCACAGCCTCCTTAATTTAGCATAAAGCTTACGTGAACACAAGCACCTTTTCCAACATCTATCCCAGATGAATGCCACTGACTTAAGGCTGGTGGGCAGTGTCCACCCTACGGTATATCAAGGGTTTCTCTGAACCCGAAAGACTTGGTTCGTAGTCAGGGCTTTAGCCCTAGATTCGGTTGGATTGAGCGAAGTCGAAACCCAACCGAATCTAACTACACCATTTAAGCTGTGTCCCGCCAGAAGAAACGTTGCAGGCAACGCCTCTACACACTTCTGTCGCTAGGAGAACCAACTACCGCTTATCGGGTAGAAAAGCCATTGGATTAACGGCTCCGCGTCCTCCTGGATGAACCTCAAAGTGCAAGTGGGGTCCGGTACTGTAACCCGTACTACCCATTTCCGAAATTTGTTGCCCTTGGTCAACCTCTTGACCCCGGCGCACCAAAATTCGATGGTTGTGGGCATAGAGGGTCAAGCTACCATCCGGATGTTTGATTTCCACCAATTTGCCGTAGCCACCGGAATTCCAACCAGCGGTGACGACAACACCAGGGGCAGCTGCCACAATCGGTGTACCAATAGGAGCCGCAATATCAATCCCCTTGTGCATACGTCCCCAACGCCTCCCGTAGCCAGAGGTTAAAACCCCCTTGCTGGGCCAAATATAGCCATTAAATGGGGCAGGGCTGTCCGGCAAGTACATATCCGGAGCGGACAGAGGAGGCAATTGAGGTGCAACCGTTGTCCCAACCGGGGTTTGCAGCATCGGGTTATAACTTGCTGGTGGGGCTGGGGCGGCGGCTACAACCTGCTCCTTCGGTTCAGATGGAGTTGCCGCAGGTGGCGGTACTGCGATGGGAACTGAAGCCGATTGAGTTTCCTGTTCATACCGCTGTGGATTGAATTCCGGATTGACCCTAACGGGTGTTGATTGCTCAGCTACACTCGGCGCAACTGGCGCAGATGGAACCACCACTTCGCTCGGGGAACGAGTCTGACCCGTGGTTTGCTGACGGCGATATTCTGCCCGCATTCTCAGAATATCCGCCCTCAAACGTTCAACGTAGGGGTTGTCCCCGGCATTAGCGGGCTGATTCCGTTTCGCCTCTAATGCGATAGGGGTATTGGTTGGGGCGTTTTCACCAACGGAGGATTGGGCAAGAACAGTTGATGAAGCGGTTGGCGGTTGAGATGTTGGTACTGTTGGGGTAATCGGTGAGGCGGATGTTGCTGTGGTGGGAACAACGACTCTGGGTGCTTCAACCTCTGGTTGGACTGAGCGAGTAACTGAATTGTTGGATTGCTCCTGAATCCCCGGTAAAAACGTGACTCGTTGCTCAGATGACTCAGCCGATGGCGGCGTGGGAATGGTGAGTTGTTGATTGACCCGAATCAGGTTGGGATTATTTAAGCCGTTCGCTTGAATTAATTCAGAACGGGATAAACCATAGCGACGTGCGATCGCGTCTACCGTATCTCCCGGTTTAACCTCGTAAGTATTCGTCGCCGCTCTATTGGCTACCACCGTTTCCATCACCACGGGCTGCGGTGTTGGGGGTTGAGCAGTGATTTCTGGCGTTGTGACGGGTTCCAGCTTTGAATTGGGGAAGGTGATCGGTGTTTGGTCTTCCGATACCTCTTGTGAGGTCAAATGCTCTGGACTTGGCGTAGGAACCGGAATCACCACGGATGAGGGTGATGGCTTCGGTGTGTTTTCCTCAATCGCCAGAGACGCGGCTGTGTCTGGAGTGGGAACCGGAATCACCACAGACGATTCCGATGAGCGAGCCGCTTTGGATTCTGATCCTGAGGCGGCTTCGGAGGCTGGAGTGGGAACCGGAATCACTACGGGTGACTGGTATCCATTAACCCCTAAGGACTCTACCGTCGGTGAGGCGGCAATTTCTGGTGTCGGAACCGGAATAACGACGGGAGATTGAGATTGATTGACCGCCGTTGAGTCTACTGTCGGTGATGCCGCAATTTCCGGAGTGGGAACTGGGATACCAATAGGACTGTTAGAATTCGTCGCCGCTGACGCTGGGGTACGTTCTGCCCCTGGGAGACGGGTTGCTGACGCCGATGGCGTCGCTGCTGTTGCTGTTCGGTTGATGGACTCCTCAGACCTCAACTCCGCCAGACTGTCATTTAAGCGGTTCCGTTTGTGCTTTAAATTATCAACAGCAACATCTTGTCTCGCCTTGAGCAGGTCATCGACCTGACCCGGAACGGTGACAGATTCACCCGTTTTGAGCTGACCGGATGCGGATACCCCGGTAGAGTTCCGTAACTGATTTGGCTCGACTCCGTAAGATTTGGATACGGATTTGACCGTTTCCCCCGGTTTAGCCTCGTGAACAATACCGTTCACGGTCGGGATTTTTAGCGGCTGTCCAACTGCAAGATTGGCGTTGGGTTGGACAGAATTCGACGCCGCGATCGCTTCTGGAGCTACTTTATAGGTTTGCGAAACCTCCCATAGCGTTTGCCCTTCCTGTACATTGTGTTGTACGACAGGTGTCGATTGGGCTGGCGATTGGGCTGGGGTTGGAGCTGGTGTAGCTCGCGGCAGTTTCGAGAGCTGGGCAACAACGTCTGGTTCGCTTTCTGTTGGCACAGACGCAGGCGTTGACACGCCAACAGGCAAAGTTGTCAGCGTTGGCTCAGAGGCAATGGGTTCCAAGGCTAAGGCTTCATCACCTTGTTGGGGTAACAACAAGCTGGAAGCTCCCATGGAAATTGCCAATCCAATCATGGCAGCAGAAGTCCTAGCTCTGCGGTTGCCTTCGGTCGGAATGGTTGCGCCGACTGGCGGCTTCTCCCCAGAAAGCTTCAACAAAGCCTCAAAGGAGTGGGCGGAGTTGGCTGCACACGAAGGAACCTGTTTAACCTTCTGCGTAAATGTCCGTTTCAAAAACGACCTCCTAGTGTGTGACGAGCACTGAACAGTTCCTAAATGGTTTTCCCAGTCAATGAGGGATCTCACCCTAAAATGTGATTTAGATCACGGACAGTGAACATACTTAGGCAAGAGTACCCTGCTTTTTTGATTTAGACAAGCTAATCTGACTGGATAAATTTCTAGTTGTTGACGATCACCGCTCGATTCACCCTTTATTAAGCCATAACTCGCTGTCTCTGGACGAATATATTTTCATACTTGATCAACGAGACACAGTTGATAGTCGGGCGGTTTTTGTCAAGGGTTGTGCATAGAACATACAGACTTGACGGGCTTTTCTCCGGAAGAGGGCTAGAGTTTCAAACCGAACTCTAAAGTCGGTTTGTTGCTTTCTCAGCCTTCCAGACTATCCGGTGATCGCAGGATTTAGCAACTGTATAGAGCTCAAGCTCATAGTCTAGCAACCGATAGCTTAGCAGTTAACGATTACAGACGGCACTTTACGTGAATTTTTGGTAAAGAACAACCGTACAGTCTACCCAAGCTTCCCCGGGTTAGGAACGCTGTTGTCGGTGACTTCCCCTCTGCTAAAATTGCGCTTCCTCTTGCGGAGATAGGGTTTGAGGCTCCTGAGGCAACCGAATTGGGATGATTAAAATCTATCAATCCGCCTCAATTGGGCAGGACTCTTTTGTATAGAAATTTCTTATCAAAGGAGTGGCTTTTCCGTATTCTAGATAGCTGAATTCCGCCTGATTAATTTTTTGGCGGAGATAAATTGAGAAGATGCCATCTGCACAAAGGGGGAACTTGTTAAATTTTAATTAATTTTAATTAAACATTGATCCGATTAAATAAAGTTATATATACGGCAGCCTACATAAATGTAGTATCTTGTTGTACGCTTAAATGCTTCAGGTCAAGCCAAGTCTCAGGAATTAGCGGCTGCTGAAGGTGGAAGCTTCTTCTTATTAAATACTTGAACGCTATCCGGGAATGGTCTTCCTAGATCAGGTATCCCAATTGACGCCGTGCTTCAAACAAACCCAAAGCCGCGCTGACGGAAAGATTTAAACTGCGAACACCGGTTTGTGTCATTGGAATAACCACAGTTGAGCCACAACGGGTTAAAACGGATGGGGACAGCCCTTGAGTTTCGCTGCCAAATAACAGCCAGTCATTGGGTTGAAATTGGAATTGAACATAACTGTATTGCCCAGAAGTGCTGAAACCAATCCATCGCCCTCCCAGCTTTTGGGAAACCTGATTAAATGCCTCCAAGGTTTCATGGTAGTGAAACTTGACATAGGGCCAATAATCAAGTCCGGCTCGCTTGAGGTAGCGATCGCTAATTTCAAATCCCAAGGGTCCAACGAGGTGTAACTCCGTGTCTGTAGCGGCACAGGTACGGGCGACATTGCCTGTATTGGGCGGAATTTGGGGGCAAACTAAGACAACCCTAAGCATAAAACCTCAAACCTCTTTTCAATCCTACCCTACACACTCAGGGAGACTGAATGAATTGGATTAGACCCATTGGAAATTGTGATAGTATATGTTTTTTTAATATCAGCTTTTGGGGAGAAGCTGATTAGATATTTTAATTTTTCGCCCGAACAGTCTTGACAAATCATCCCTTCTGGTTATTAAGCCACCAAAGCCTGACACAATTTATCTTCAAGTTCGTTTTCTTGTTCCGCCATGTCTTGAATCGCTCGGTTGAGAATTTGCTGCGTGTCAAAGCCCACAGATTGCAGTTGTAACCACTGTCCGGCTGTATTCCCTTGGCGGAGAATCTTTTTCAGGGGCGAGAGGAAGCAACTGAAGCCTTTCGCTTTGGCAATGGGTAAAACTTCTTGATAGAGTTCATCAATCCATTCCCTTGCCGAAATCGTTCTGCCATCCTGCCAATGGGTGAGTTTTGCATCTAAGCTAGAACGGGCAGCTGCCATTTCGTTAGCTTCGGTGAGGGTTACTAAGTCAGCAGCGCGAGTTGATACGTGACTCCCGTAGAGAGGGTCAAGACTCGGATCATTTAAAAGCTGGGTTAAACGGGCTTCCAGTAAGGCAGTTACCGCCAGCAGGGCAATCGGATCAACGACTAAATCACAAATTCTCAATTCCAGACGATTTAAATCATAAGGGCGTCGATTACCATTGGGACGAACCGATGACCAAAGATGGCGCACGTTACACATGGTTCCGGCTTCGAGTTGGGCTTCGGTCCACTCAATAAAATGAGCATGGCTTTCAAATAGGGGAACCTGAGACGGCGTTTGGGGAAAAATCGCCCAGCGCGTGGAGTGATATCCTGTGGCTTGTCCGTCGAGAAAGGGAGATGATGCGCTTAACGCCAGGTATAAGGGCGCTTCTACTCGTACCAGACGGCAGGCTTGCATCAACAGTTCTGGGTCAGAAATGCCCACATTGATATGAACACTAGCCGTGACCACATTACTGCCATAGGTTTGCTCAATGTAGTCATGATAAGGGTTTTGCGGATCAGAGCGGTAGAAGCGATCGCTCCCCCCTAGAGACAGGGTACTGCCGGGAATCAGGGTGTAGTTTCCCAGAGTTTTCAGATAAGCGCGGAGGTGCTGGCGTGGGCGTACCAAAGCGCATAAGAGGCGGTCATAGCAGCATAAAGGAGCAGTGGTATATTCGACATTGCGGGTATCCGGTTCCCGCATGAAGCCATCCAAGGATGCCACAATCCGATCAGAAAGACCGACAATCTCCCCAAGGGGAGTGCCAGTATACATTTCAATTTCAAAACCTTTCGATAGCAGCACAGTATCTCCTAGAGCTGGGTAGAGCAACCTCTTAACTCTTCAAGTGTATCAGTGGAGAGCGATTGATTATAAATTTTGAATTATCCTAATCTTGAGCATAAGCAAGAGTAGGGTTTCAATCGATTGGTCAAATCTTCCGTTCCCTGTTCCCTGTTCCCTGTTCCCTGTTCCCCGTTCCCTTCACACAAGATGACGATAAACATCATTAGCGGCACGATGGAGGAGAGAGTGACGGTAGATTAAAGCCTTCATATCATCTCCATAGCCACCTCCAATCACACTGGCGACAGGATAACCTGCGGCGATACAGGTGCTGAGTACCTGCATTTCACGGCGGTAAATTCCCGTATCGGTTAAGGCTAGCTTACCAAAGCGATCACAGGCGTGGGTATCTACTCCAGCATCATAGAGAACTAAGTCAGGCTGGAAGTCAGACAAGATATCGGGGAGATAGTGGGCTAAGGTTTGTAGGTAAGCATCGTCATCAATGCCCACAGGGAGAGGAATGTCAAGATCACTTTTTTGTTTAGTGGCGGGGAAATTGACCTGACAGTGCATCGAGAAGGTAAAGACAGTGGAGTCATTTTGGAAAATAAACGCTGTACCATCTCCTTGATGAACATCCAAATCAAGAATTAGGATTTTTTGGACTAATCCCAGAGTCTGGAGAACACGAGTTGCGATCGCCAAATCATTAAAGATACAAAAGCCTGATCCGTAGCTGGGAAACGCATGATGAGTTCCTCCCGCCGTATTACAAGCAATACCATGAGTCAGGGCAAGTTGAGCCGTCAGAATTGTCCCGCCAACCGCCGTACAGGTTCGCGTTACTAAGCCGGGACTCCAGGGTAATCCAATCCGGCGCTGGGCTTTCGGGTCAAGTGTACCGTTACAGTAGGCTTGGATGTAGTCAGGGGTGTGGATGAGTTGAATCCATTCTCTGGGTGGGGAGTTGGGAGTGTGGATGTGTTCAGGAGTGACAATCGTATCGGCGAGGAGGAGTTCACAGAGTTTGCCAAATTTGGACATGGGAAAACGATGTCCGGGTGGAAGGGGGGTAACGTAGTCGGGGTGATAGACGATTGGCAGGTTCATGACGGTAGTCAATAGTCAGTCATGAACTATTGTCATTGATTGGTTCCTCCCCGTTTCATTGATCGCTGTACAGGCTTATTTCTCTGTCGCTGACATTGAGAGCCTGGAAATAAATTTCCGGCTCAAAGCTAAAGTAAGCTAAAGCTTACTGGGGAAGCGTTTGAACCCGTTTTAACGGGTTTAAGCTTTTAGCCCGAACTTTAGTTCAGGGCTTAATTCTCTTTCGGAAGGAAGAGGCTTAGGGCAATGTAAACCTGACTGGTGTTGCTGACTAATCATTTCCATAGTTCGCGATCGCGTCCAACATTTTCTCCCTACCACCATAGTACGATTGGATGGTTTCAGCGATTGCCAGGGCGCGATCAGATTTCCCCGCCGCCGCTAACTCGCGCACGATTGTATCCAAGATACTGACTTTTACCCAGAAGTTTTCAATGGTTTTAGCAACTTGAATGGCTTGCTCATACTGTTTGGCTTCTATTAACTCGTGTATAATTGCAGCGAATACATTGTCTTTAGCTGCATCATTTTGTAGCGTTTTAGCCCTATTTAGCGCTTGGGTATATTTGCCATTTTGGGCATAATTTAACGATTCATAAATTAATTTGCTATCTTCTCCAAAAGTCGTAGACCTTTCTGAATCATAAGAGTCTACTCTTTTTGTACCCATTCCACATCCTAGTACACCATTGCTTAAAACTGGAGGAGTAGGATGTTTCATCCCAGGAGATTTCGATTCACAGAAAATTGCTACTGTTGTTAACTTGCTAGTATCCTGGTTATTGGATTCTATAAATACACCGCCAACAAAGCTTTTAAGGTGGCTTTGCTTAGAAATTGCATAGTTAAAAGCATATAAGGGAGTAGCATGAGTTGAATAGATGTAATATTGGGTTTCCGTTGCTATTCCTAAACCAAGATTACCCATGTAATCAGAAAAGTAATAAGCTGTTCGGCATTTAAATAGGGTATAATTAAAATAGGAAATCCGAAAAACGAAAAAAATATGCCAGCCAAAAATTATTTGAAACCCGCTCAAAAAGAAAAATTACAAGTTGCTCTAAAAACCGAGAAAAAT
>NZ_JAVKEA010000106.1:0-17659 GCF_040221695.1 Coleofasciculus sp. E2-BRE-01
TTCATCCACAATGTTTTTTTCAAACAGGTTCCGTTTAATACATAGCTCCCCAACATTGCTCGCTTTCCCCCACACCCCACACCCCATACCCCACACCCAGTATCCTATCGTGGGTAATGTGGCTTAAGTTGACACCCATGACAGACGTGCGCCCGATTCAATGATGAAATCTATTCCACAATTTTAGCTGTGTCAATCCAGTAGGGTGGGTTAGGCGGTGTTTAATTTAGGAAACAAATCATTTAATTCTCGCTCCGCCGTAACCCACCACCTTATCCTTTATTCAGGGTTAACAAAAGATAAGGACAAGTGAACAAAATTAATGGATTTCTCCTTAACGATAATCCAGCGACAACGTCGTCCCCCTACCGCCAAACCTTACTACTCCCTTTCCACTATAAGATTAGGTATATATAATGGCTGAAATCCTTATCATTTCTATGTTTTCATTACATAGTCTTATGCCGGAATGGGAGTAAATTAACCTCCTACGATGAAGACAATGACGATTGGAAATAGAGTTCCTTTAACTCGTCCAACGATACATCATTTTCAGGTCGCGGATCACGAAAATAGGGATGAATCGGCAACAATTCATCCGGACGACAGGCGTTGGGTGAGGCGACAATTTCCTCGATTAAATTCAGATAATCTATCGCCGTTGTCTTCCAAGTGTAATAGTTCCATACATGCTGGCGACAGGCTTTGTGCAACCTCTCCCACCGTTGAGGATCACTAAGGACTTCTTCTAAACCCTGGGCAATTGCTGCTGGATTCTCTGGATCAATGAGAATACCATAAACCTCATCTCCCTCTCGTAAACTCTCCCTTAAACCACTGTTCTGAGTCACGACTAATGGTAACCCAGCTAACGCTGCTTCTATCGGACCCAATCCAAAAGGTTCGTGGTGAGAAGTGAGGGCAAATACAGAATGACGTTGGACAAAAAACCGATAAGCAGCAGCGAGGGCGGGTTGATCTGGGAGGCTAAAGGCACTGATTTTACCCCCTAAGTTATTATTGTTGACAACTTCGCGTATGGGAATAAGTACCTCCTTTTCTGCTGTATGATTGCTAACAGGTTCCCGCAGTGGGTTGTCTTCTCCCTGAGTAAAAATAACCAGATTAGCTTTTTCTTGCAGCGTTTCACTCTCAGCAAAGGCTTGAACTAAACCCAGATGATTCTTTTTCGGCGCTAATCGACTGGCTGCAATAATCGCTGGCAAATCTCGTCGCTCTTCTTCAATATCCCGCGCTAATCGTTCTTGAATTAACTGATAGGTTTCTTCCTCGTTTGGGGAACGGGATTCAATATCAAACAATGAAGGGTCAACTCCCGGTGGAATTTCGGCAAAACGATCATCATTCTTGACATCAACTGCCCCTCGATAGGCAGGATGAGCGTATTGTTTAAACCGTTCTTGATCCGTTGTACTGGTAATATTTACAGCCGAGCGATTCATACTCAACCGTTCAGCCACAATGCGGCGTCCGAAGTGATAATGCTCATCCATTTCTGGGATATTTTCGGGCGTGACTTCCAGTTTATCCATCTTCAACGCCCCCAGAGAATGAGCGGTAAAGGTGAAGGGAATACCGACTTCAGCTTCAATTAAAACCCCAGATATGCCACCATCCCCGTAATGGCTGGTCATAACATCCGGAAAATTCCCTTCTTCTTGATAAAATTGTAGGATATTGGGTATCCAGTCTCTCACCAAATGTGACCAGAGTAATTCTTTGCGAAGAAATTCTTTGGGTCCAGCAGGTAAGCGGATAATCCGAACATTGGGCGTATCGGGATAGTGATCAAATTTCTCGGAAAATTCAGACCACTCTGGGTCAATAATCTGGCGAGTGATAATGTCTACGTTATGACCATGCTTTGCCATCTCCACCGCCACATTTTTCACATAGATGAGCTGACCCCCGAAATCTGGATGTTCCGTCCAGTAACTATCATGGCGGTCAAAGTTACCTTGTGGGTTAAGAAATCCAATATGCATACTAAAAACTCACTAAAATTAAATTAATTCGTCCATCATACCCGTAATGATTTCGACACAAGCATTACCCTTGTACCCCCTCCCTCATCAGCTGTCATGCATTTAAATTGGGTATTAGTAGCGAGCAAGATGCAAAGCCTGCGGCATGGCTTCGCTTAACGCACTACAAGGATGAGAGCCATGATTGGCATTAAGGTTTAAATGCCGAACAGCTTAAGCAATTACGATGCTACCGAACTTGATAGAACCGGGACAATACTTAGCCAAAAAGCCTCCTCTCATTCAGAAAGGAAGCTTAACTTATTGATTAGGATAGCGCTGGTTGGCGGCTATTTAATGCGCTGCGCCAGTAACTCTTGGGCTTTATGAGCGCACTCGGCATTCTGCTTTTTAACATTTTGTAAAAACTGAGCCAGTTCCTGATCGCCAGTTTGCTCGGCATCCTGGATATACTCATCGTAAGTAGCGGCACCATTGAGCATGTGATACAACACACTAACCAGGTTATAGTTTGTGTTCTGTACTCCTGTAGCTTATTCGCTTTGAGTCGGCATTTTAATTCTCCTTATTTTTTTATCGTTCAATTTCTCTAATTGAGGCTTTGGCTGATCAAGGCAAGCCCTTTCACTTAACCCGACTGTACTAGCGAAGCCTTTACTAGGATAAAACTCCTCAGCGAGGATATTCGTCACTCCTAAGATAGATAAGATATCAATGCTATTTTTATGCCATAAGGCAGACGTAAAGCAGGCTTCAAATTTATTAAGGTTATAGTTGCCCTAGTCAGGGATTAAATATTAGAACTTGGCTTAATAGCAATTCCTTGTTTAGCTATCGATTGATGATGTTTCCTCTAGATTTGGGCATCATTCTAATTTTTGCAATATTGCTAATCAAAGCCTTACTCCTCTAAGGCTTATTTCTTGAAGTTTCAGGGGTTAGAGAACTTTCCCCCTTTGCTTGACGTTCAATAAGAAGAATAATTATGACGACCCAGAATCAATGGCACGAACTCGCTCAACAACTGCGCGTGGATAGTATTCGCTCTACAACGGCGGCGGGTTCCGGTCATCCTACCTCCTCCATGTCGGCGGCGGATTTAATGGCTGTCTTCATGTCCAAGTATTTCCGCTATGACTTTGACCATCCCGATAACCCGAATAACGATCGCTTCATTCTCTCCAAAGGACACGCTTGTCCCTTACTCTATGCTATGCATAAAGCGGCTGGGGTGATGTCAGACGAGGAGATGATGTCCCTGCGTCAGTTTGGCAGTCCGGTTCAAGGTCATCCAGTTCCCCTGATCCCTGGAATTGAGGTAGCTACGGGTTCTCTGGGACAAGGCTTATCAGTTGGTGTCGGTATGGCATTAGCTGGAAAGTACCTGGATCAACTGCCCTATCGGGTTTGGGTACTCCAAGGTGATAGTGAAACGGCTGAAGGGTCAGTTTGGGAAGCCTTTGATCACGCTTCTTACTATAATCTGGATAATCTGATTCTGATTATTGATGTGAATCGCTTGGGTCAACGGGGTCAAACTGAACTGGGCTGGAATACCCAAGCGTATGCAACCCGGGCGAGAGCGTTTGGTTGGCACGCGATTGAAATCGATGGTCATGATTTTAAGGACATTGAGCAAGCCTACGGTGAAGCACTGTCCATTCATAACCAACCTGTCGTAATTATTGCCCGCACCGTGAAAGGAAAAGGTGCCTCTGTGGTAGAAAATCAGAGTGGTTGGCATGGTAAGAATTTGGACGATGAGAAAGCAAACGCGGCAATTGAGGAATTAGGCGGTCAACGCAATATTCAAATTTCCGTCCAGAAACCGGAGGAAGAGGGAGAACCTGCCACAATTGGCGAGACGCAACCCTTAGAACTTCCCAGCTACGATGAAGGCGAGAAAGTTGCCACCCGTACAGCCTACGGTAAGGCATTAGCCGCCATCGGCGCATCGCGATCAGATGTGGTGGCGCTTGACGGGGAAGTCAGTAATTCCACCCGCGCCAAATTCTTCGCCAAAACCCATAGCGATCGCTTCTTTGAAATGTTCATTGCTGAACAGCAGATGCTGGGAGCGGCGATGGGATTGCAAGCACGGCATTATAAACCCTTTGTCTCTAGCTTTGGTGCGTTCCTGAGTCGCGCTTATGACTTCGTGCGAATGGCAGCTATTTCTCGTGCCAATATTAAGTTATCGGGGTCTCACGCCGGAATCTCCATTGGTCAAGATGGACCCTCGCAAATGGCATTAGAAGACTTGGCATCTATGCGAGCTGTTTGGAGTAGTACGGTTCTGTATCCCTGTGATGGTAACCAAACCGCTAAACTGGTGAGTCACATGGTTGACCGGGATGGGATTGTGTACCTGCGGACAACGCGGATGAAAACGCCTGTTATCTATGAAAAAGAGGAAGAATTTCCCATTGGTGGGAGTAAGGTAATTCGGGGTAGCGATCGCGACCAAGTGACGGTGATTGGTGCAGGAGTAACATTGCACGAAGCGCTGAAGGCGTATGATCGGCTCAAACAAGAGGGTATAACTGCCCGGATTATTGATGCCTATTCGGTTAAACCCATTGATACAGAAACCCTGCATCAAGCCGCACAAGATACCGAAGGCAACTTGATTGTCGTTGAAGATCATTGGCTTGAAGGTGGCTTAGGTGCCGCCGTACAGGATGCCTTTGCTGGTGTTGATACCGCACCCACCTATCAAGGTCCTCAACTCCAGTTAATTAAGTTAGCGGTACAAAATATGCCCGGTTCTGGCAAACCCCAAGAACTGATGCATGAGGCAAAAATTGACGCCGATGCCATCGTTGAAGCCGCGCGATCGCTGGTGAAGCAACCCGTTGGTGCGTAACTCATATCTCGCATCATTCGCGTTAATCAGCCAGTGGTTTAAACCACTGGCTAAAAGCGAAAGTCGTCTAAAGACGACTGGATAATACTTTTAATCTGAAGTTCCCCCAGCCAAAAAATCGGAACTGCCTCATTGTGCGGCTTTCCGCTATTTTTTAGTAGCTGCCATGCTTATGTACAATCGCGCTCAACCTTGATGTAGCGTGGGTTTCCACAGTGACTCACTACCTACTTTTTATGACGTTTTAGTTGCCCTATTCATATTTTTATTTCGCCATTTTTCTACACTTATTTTAACCGCTTCTATTTCCTCAAAATCTACCTGCATCACAGCCGTCTCAAATTCCACACCCAACGCTGCGCTAACTTCCAAAATTTCTACAAAACTAGCACATTGATAATCGGTGTCTTCATACTGCTGAACTCGTTGCTGCTCAATTCCCAGCAAATCAGCCAGTTCTTCTTGACTCATTTTGGCAGCTATCCTGGCTTTAATTAAAGCATCTGGCAGCTTATTTAAGCTCTCCACTTCAATTTTAATCGGCTGGCTCTTGTCACAATTAATTAGTCTTTCATATTCAGTAATTTCCGCTTGTAAAGCCATGAGATGCGATTGTTTTACATCACGAGAAAGCTGCCAACCATCAGGATCTTTATGCTTGAGTGCTTCATCTTGATCTAACATCTTGATAGAATATTCAAATTTTTTGGCACATTCTTGGCTGTATTCATACTGCTTTTCATTTTTAATCATGATTCCCACCTCAATAAATCTATGGCAATAATTCCTTTTGGATTGAACTGTCTATCTCGCTGAAAAAATTCTAGAGAAGCTAACCCGTAATCTCCTACGGGTTGATCTGAACGAAAAAGTTCACCTTTATACGTTGATTTCTGGGCGCTACGATCTAAATGATTTAGTAATCTAGGGGCATTTTTGCGGAGATAATCATAATCCATATCTTCCGGCTCCCAACAGGCATCAAAATCACCAGGGTTGGGTTTACTGGTAACAAAACTACCATCAATATAAATAATTCGACAACCTGCGGCTTTTAATTGGGTCATTGCCAGTTCTAAACCCTCTATCATGTTCTGTCTCTTCAAGGTTGTACCAAATCTTTCCTGAAACTCCTCCCACTCGCAAAAATGAACTCCTGGTGCTAGATTGCCGTTCTCATCGAATTCTGGAATCATATCATGTCCTGACGATTGCCCATAATTGCAATACCGTAATAACAAGGGTTTCAGGCGTTTTTATTCGGGGTGTTTGACCGGACATGATATCACTTCCTCACATCCACGCCACAAATTGATTGTCTGGCTTTTAAGCGTACCACAATAGTAAAGAAAAATATGTCCAGACGTAATAGGCTAAGTCTGGAACATTAATCCTATGAGGTTATAATTTGCTGAATCGGAATCTCGATCCAAAATTCAGTCCCTTTGCCCGGTGTGGATGTACAGTTGAGAATACCGTGATGATGTTCGACCACAATTTGATAACAAATGGTCAATCCTAAACCCACTCCTTGTCCAACCGCTTTAGTGGAAAAGAACGGATCAAATAACCGTGCTTTTACCTCATCCGTCATTCCGGGTCCATTATCGGCAATTTGAATCGCAATTCTTGGACAGTTCGGTAATGATGGTTTCTTGTCCTCTGTCTGAATATCTAGCTGAGAGTCTGGCTGGTGAGAGGAATCCGGGGAACGTTCCAATAGCCCCGTGCGAATGGCAATAATTGGTGCAGGATAATCGGGATTATCTTTAAAAGACTGCTCCAAAACATCGATCGCGTTGTTGAGAATGTTCAGAAACACCTGGTTAAGCTGTCCAGGATAACAGTCTGCCTCAGGCAAATCGCCATACTCGGTCAGCACTTGAATCTCCGGCTGGTTCCCTTTGGGTTTGAGGCGATGTTGCAACATCAGTAAGGTACTCTCAATCCCCTGATTTAAGTCAGCCTGTTTCATCTCGGCTTCATCCAGGCGGGAGAAGTTGCGTAAGCTGAGGACAATAGAACTAATCCGATCGGTTCCCCGTTGCATAGAACGCAGCAGTTTGGGTAAGTCATCGGCGATAAAGTCAACATCAATGAGTTCCGCTTGCTCGGCAATAGCCGCCGCCGGATTGGGATAATGCTCTTGATAAAGGCGTACCAGATTCAAGAGGTCATAAAAATAGGCACTAGCGTAGGTTAAGTTATTGTGAATAAAATTAACTGGATTATTCAGTTCATGTGCCACACCTGCCACTAATTGTCCTAAACTGGACATTTTTTCACTCTGCACCAGTTTGGCTTGGGTGGCTTGAAGCTGGTTTAGGGTTTGTTCAAGTTCTTGGGTTTGGGCTTGGGCAATCTCAGCGCTTTCACGGGCTTGGGTGTAGAGGGAGGCTTGATCGAGTGCGATCGTTAGTTGAGCGACAACCGCTTGCAATAGTTCCACTTCACTATTATCCCAGGGACGTTGTTCTGTCCCGTGAATACAACTAATCGCGCCAATGTCTCCCGCCCGGGTTTTAATCGGTAGGGACAAGATTGAGGTATATCCCTGTTGGGTTAAAAACTGTTTTAGGATCGGGTCATCACAAGTTTCCACATCATCCACCTGAACAATTTCTCGCTTGAGAATCCGCTGAGCAAGGGGGGCAATTTGCTCGGTTGAATGTTGACCGATAGAGCTGGATAAATCAGGTGTTCTGGCTTCTTTGACTACATCCCAATGGGGGGGTTGTACTTTGAGTCGATACCAGAGAAATTGACAGCGATCGATTTTGAGTAGCGTGCGAATCGATTCTACTGCTGTTTCCAGGATAGTATGAAGTTCTAGGGAGTTGCGAATTTGATTGGCAAGCCCAAAAAGCAGAGATTCGCGACGGCTGAGTAGTTCTGAACGCGCCCAATATTGGTCAATGGCAACGGCAATGGCATTGGCAACCCAGCTAAAGGTACGCCGAGATTCTGAGTTGAGGGATTGATTCCCCAATAACATCATGCCACTCATCAGCCGATCTTCTACCACCGCCGCCAGTGCGGAAATCCGACTGTGGCTGGGTGGGGCGGGGGTTGTGGGCATCGCCGGGGTATGGGTTAATCGGGAAAGGCGGGACCCTAAACCCAAGGGTTTAAATGGGTTTGCCTGTTTTGCCACGGCTAAGGGGTTCATCTTCAAGGCGTGAGGTGTGGCTTTGTGGCGTGATTCTGCGGCGGGCTGGGGTTGACGAATCTCCCGCGAGGCAACGACAAGTTCGGTTACTTGATTGGTTTGAGGATGGCATATCGGATTGATCGTGCTTTCTAGCCACCGATAATCACCGCTTTGATGACGGATGCGGTAGCGAATCGGCTGCTGGTGTTGGCAATCCGTGGGGTTGGAGTAGATCTGTTTAATCGCGGTGACATCTTGAGGATGCACTAACTCGTAAATGGAATGTCCCACCAATTCATCAGATTCGTATCCTAAGAGGGTACGACAAGCGGGTGAAGCATATATATAGACCCCATCTGTCCGATGTTGAGAAATCAGATCGGGAGACTTCTCAACCAGTAATCGGTAACGGCTTTCTCCCTGATTCAACTCCTGCATTGCCTGTTGGTGATGCCATTGTTCCAGTCGCAGGGCAATTAAATTCGCGATCGCGCTGGCAAAGGTTTTGTCTTGAGGCGTCCACTCCCTCGGACTGGATACGCTTTGTTCGTAGCTAATCATACCGATCATCTGTTCGTTTTGCCAGATCGGTACATCCAATCGCCCCAGCAATAGGGGATTGGTAAGACAACAACACGTCTTCGGTAATACAGGTGGACTGATATCTTTTCCCTGGCTTTGTCTTGGGGTTTTGTCCCAGCCATGATAGTGTTTACCGTCTTCATACCGTTCCACACAATTAAGCTGGGAAGCTGCATCGTTGTACAACCATACGCTGACTCGCTCAACGTCTAATGCATCGGCGGCGGCTTTTGTCAAGTCGCAAATTACGGTGGTCAAATCTCCGGCGTTGAGTCTCTGAGATTGAGTCAACTCGAATAACACCATCGTTTGGTTTTGCCAACGTTTGGTGTCGTTAATTTGAGCATCGTTTACCAATTCCTTTGAACCCCTACTCTGCTTTCTAGTTGCAATCACTTAATCTATTTGTATTAGCAGCAGCATCCTGAGTAATAATTTGGTTGATCTGGGCGTTGAGTTCGGTGAGATAGCAACGTTCCCTCAAAAGATTACTCACATATCGCATAGATGTTCTCTCTCCTCTTCCGGGTGGAAGCAGCGACTTTCGAGCGTTAGTCCTCAGCCGCTATTCCCTACACCCTGTCTTTGATTTCTTCCCACAACTCGGTTGAGATTACAGAAATTTACGACTCTCTTAATACATAACCCTAACCTAAAACGCTAGCAACGTCAGCTTTTGCGTAAGTAACTTTTTTTTACCTGTCATATAAATTAATTAAACCTCCCAGGATCGTGAGTGATTTACTCAGACTATCCTCTGGGAGATTGCTCTCACTACAGCCAACGTATTACGAAAATTTTATTTTGTATTACAAAAATGTTGTATGAGATAGTTGAATGAGAGAGTCGAGGGACACATAAGCGTCTGAGTTATGAATAGTAGATGCACCCTGTTTACCCAACCTCTGTTAACCATCTCTCAACCAGGGTCGGAACCTGTAGCTAACAGAGGCTTTCTGTAACAACGGCGATTTGAGAAAATCTTTTGATGCCGCTGTAATACAGTTGGGTCATACGAACCATCATACACAATTGGAAACGTGAATATGGGTATAAGTTTACGTTTGTTAATATTACGTTGTATTACGCAAACTTTCTCAGTCTGGCAAAAGGGGAGCTGGGGGAGCTGGGGGAGCTGGGGAAGAGGATTACCAATGAACCATTAACCATGAACAATCAACAAAGAGCGTAGCTTGCTTCTTTTCGGAAAGCGAGTATGACGAATGACATCAAATGTATTTTTGCAAGAAGAGGCTTAACTTCTGCTTCGTCGCCTCTGGCGCTTTGTCGAGTGGGGTCAAAATCGCGTACTTTAACGCTGAGTGCGCCTCGGATGGGGGTGGATTTTGGGCAAGACGCCGCACGGTTTCTTGAATCACCTGTTGAGCATTCGTGGCATTGCGCCGTAAATTGCCAATCACCATTTCTACGGTTACGCTGTCATGATCGGGATGCCAGCAATCATAATCGGTGACGAGGGCTAAGGTGGCGTAGGCGATTTCTGCTTCTCGCGCTAGTTTTGCTTCGGGTAAATTCGTCATCCCAACCACCGTTGCGCCCCAACTCCGGTAGAGATGGGATTCAGCTTGAGTGGAAAAGGCGGGTCCTTCCATACAGATGTAGGTGCCACCGCGATGCAGGGTGATATCAGTTAACTGTAAGCTAGCCACCGCATCAGCTAAAACCTCGGCGAGTTGATTACATACGGGTTCAGCAAAGCCAATATGCGCCACAATCCCCTCACCGAAAAAGGTAGATACACGATTTTTGGTGCGGTCAATAAATTGATTGGGTATGACCATATCTAAAGGTTTGGCTTCTTCCTGGAGGGAACCCACGGCTGAGGCGGAAATCAGGTACTTGACGCCCAACTGTTTCATCGCGTGGATATTGGCACGGAAGGGTAATTCAGTGGGCATGAGATGATGGTTACGACCATGACGGGCAAGAAAGGCAACGGTCGTTCCTTCTAGAGTGCCGACAATTAAAGCATCAGACGGTTTACCAAAGGGGGTATCAAGTTGCACCTCTTGCACATCTTTGAGGGCATCCATTTGGTAAAGTCCGCTACCGCCAATAATACCAATCGTTGCCTGTACCATTCTGCCTACCTTTTGCTGCTACAATGCCCAGATATTGTATCGGGAAATGGGTCGCGATCGCTCAATTTGAGTTATTCCCTTATGAGTAACCGCCACTGGCTAAAGATTACCGAATACCTTTTCCTCGCTGGTTCAGGATTGGGAACGGTTATCGCCGCCGCCACTCAGCAGGCGGTTTACGCCGCCGCACCGATTACGATTACTCTGGGATTAAATTTAGCTAATCGAGGGCGATTTGATCAGAAGACTCATCAACAGACAGAAACCTCGATCGCACTCCTCCAGCAACGAGTTACTAACTTAGAATCTCTCCAATCCCAACCTGATCAGCAGATTGCACAATTACAGGGTGCGATCGCACTCCTCCAGCAACAAGTTACCAACTCCGATTCGCTTAAATCCCAGATTGCAGAATTACAGGGTGCGATCGCACAATTCCCAACCCCAGAACCCAATTCTCCCACGATTGAGCCTGCTGTAGAAATTCAACCCCTTTTACCCGACACCATTCCCCGATGGCAATGTGTCAACACCCTAACCGGAAATTTAGCGCCAATTACCACGCTGACTCTTCACCCAAACGGGCAAATTATCGCCACTAACACGATTAACAATACAATCCAATTGTGGGATATTCAAACTGAACAAAAACACCTCATCCTTAAAGGACATTCCCAGCCAGTTTTATCCATTTCCTTTAATCCTCACGCACAAACCTTAGCCAGTGGGAGCGCGGATCATACGATTAAGCTGTGGGATACTCGTACTGGACAGCAAAAACGTAGTCTAAAGGGCTATTTTTACTATTTTCTTGCCGTCGCCTTTAGTCCCGATGGTTTAACCTTGGCGAGTGGGAGTGCTGACTGTACCGTTAAACTTTGGGATGCTAATACCTTAGCCCAAAAACGCATTTTTAAAGGACATGGGGACAAAGTTCATACAGTAGCCTTTAGTCCCGATGGACAAATCCTTGCCACTGGAAGTCGGGATGGCATGATTAAACTCTGGGATGTGCGTTCCTCGGTTCGCAACGATACGATCACACTCAACGGACATCAAAGGGGAATTTATGCGGTCATATTTAGCCCCGATGGACAATGGCTGGCGAGTGGAAGTGCAGACTGTACGATTAAATTATGGGACATGAGAACTGGACAGGAAAGGTATACCTTAACAGGACATACTGATGAAGTGCGCTGTCTTGCCTTTAGTCGGGATAGTAAAATCTTAGTCAGTGGAAGTTGTGACCAAACCCTGAAACTCTGGAATCTGGAGGATGGGGAGTTAATTAGCACCTTATCTGACCATGCAGGGGCGGTGACATCTGTGGTTGTCAGTCCCGATGGACAGGAATTCATTAGTGGGAGTAGCGACAAGACAATCAAGATATGGCGTAGGCTTGAAGAGTGCGATCGCGCCTGAACTTCAGTCCGGTCAGCCTTGCGTCGCGATCGCGATTCTATCTGTCAATAACTTGAGAACATAATACAATATTTTATAGTTTCCAAGCATTTATAGCAATCCGCAATAATTTGTGAGATTTTTTTCCTGTTCCCTATTGCCTATTGCCTATTGCCTGTTCCCCATTCCCTGTTCCCGGACAAATAATTATGAGCTACTGTCTCAACCCTAAATGCCTAGAGCCTCAGAACCCCGATGGTAATCGATTTTGCCAAAGTTGTGGGTCAAATTTACTATTGAGAGAGCGTTATCGGGGGCTTCGATTGATTGGACAGGGGGGATTTGGTAGAACGTTTTTAGCTGTGGATGAGGATAAACCATCTAAACCCCATTGTGTAATCAAACAATTTTATCCTCAAGCTCAAGGAACCGATACTGTCCAGAAAGCGGCGGAACTTTTTGAGCAAGAAGCGGTGCGTCTCGATGATTTGGGCTACCACCCCCAAATTCCAGAACTGTTTGCCCATTTTAATCGGGATAATCGCCAGTATTTGGTACAAGAATATATTCCTGGGTACGATTTAGCTCAAATGTTAATCGCTCAAGGTGCTTTCACTGAACAGCAAATTCGAGACTTACTCAATAGTTTGCTGCAATTGCTAGATTTTATTCACAATCATAATGTTATTCATCGGGATATTAAGCCAGCCAATGTGATTTGTCGTTCTTGCTCCAATTTTCAGGGAGGCAGGAAAGGACAACTGGTACTTGTGGATTTTGGTGCGGCTAAATTTGCCACGATTACTGCTCTCACTCGCAAAGGAACGATTATTGGTTCGGCTGGCTATGCAGCACCGGAACAGGCGTTAGGTCAAGCGTTTTTTGCTAGTGATTTGTATAGTCTGGGTGTTACTTGTATTCATCTGTTGACTCGACGCCATCCCCTAGAACTGTATTGTGTGAATGAGGGGGATTGGGTATGGCGAGATTATTTAACTACGTCCCTGAGTCCTGAATTAGAGCAAGTTCTCGATAAATTGTTGCAACGTCCCGTCCGGCGGCGCTATCAAAAAGCGCGAGATGTTTTACAGGACTTGAATCCTGATTTACCGAAGACACGTCACCGCTATTTTGCCCAAGTTCAAACGTTAACTATACCGACAATTCATCAACTTATTCCTCAGAAAAAAACGTGGAAATGCATTCATACTCTCATCGGTCATTCAAGTTCGGTTTGTTCAGTGGCAATTAGTCCTGATGAACAATGTCTGGCGAGTGGAAGTTTCGATAAAACGGTTAAATTGTGGAATCTTCAGACAGGGGAATTGTTGCATACGCTGATCAAACATATAAAACCTGTGTTGTCGGTGGCGTTTAGTCCTGACGGTCAAATTTTGGCTAGTGGTAGTGTGGATGACACAATTGAATTATGGCATTGGCAATCCGGTTTTATTAGCTGTACGATCGCGGATTATTTCGAGGCAAGAGTGTCGATATGTTTGGCGATCAGTCCTGATGGGAAATTCCTGGCAAGTGGTAGCGATCGCCAAGTTATTAAAGTATGGCATATTGATACAGGTAATTTACTCTACACCTTCCACCATTTACGCGGGATTAATTCAGTTACTTTTAGCCCCAATGGACAATTTTTGGTGAGTGGAAGTAGTGATAATACGGTGAAGTTATGGTGTCTGGATAAGGGGAAATTAGTAAATACTTTTACAGGTCATGAACGGGATGTCAATTCTGTGGCGATTGACCCCCAAGGAAAAATACTCGCCAGTGGTAGCAGCGATACGACGATTAAATTATGGCATTTAGGGAACGGTAAACTCCTGGCTACTCTCAGAGGACATGCGGATTGGGTGCGAACTGTAAAATTTAGTCATAATGGACGAATTTTGGTTAGTGGTAGCGCTGATGCCACAATTAAGTTGTGGGATTTGCATGGTGGTAAAGTGGCGGCGACGTTAGCGGGACATACCAGGGATGTGAATTCTCTGGCGTTGAGTCAAGATGGAGAGATGATTATTAGTGGGAGTGGCGATGGCACAATTAAGATTTGGCGATATCAATAAGATTGTCATTTGTCATTTGTCATTCGTCATTTGTCATGGGTTAAGAAACGGGGAAAATAGAATTTATAATTTATAATTCAGATAATTCGTAATTTTCATGGATCAGCTTAATCAGTATTATGTGATTTTGGGACTGCAACCGGGTGCGTCTTTAGAGGAAATTAAACAAGCCTATCGGGAATTAGCTAGACGTTGGCATCCGGATCGTTTTCCTGATGATCCACAACGACAAGCTAAAGGACAAGAAGAACTTAAAAGAATAAATGAGGCTTACCAAAATCTGAAGTCATACACTCCGGTTTTACCGCAGCCAGAGGTTGATAAAGATGTGGATGCGACAACCTATTACCAGTGGGGAATGGAACTGGCAAAGGATTGTCAATATCAGCAAGCAATCGACTATTTTAGTAAAGCTATCTGGCTGGATGTTGACTTGGTTAAAGCCTATAAATATCGCGGACTGGCGTATTCTCAACTGGGCGAACACCGACATGCGATCGCGGATTTTAATCAAGCGGCTAGTTTGTATTGGCAATACCAAGATTTGCGAGACTATCAAGATGTACTTTTCTGCATTAGTAAGTTACAAAATGTAGTCTTGCAGCCACTCCAGCAGAACTGGCGCTGTGTTCATACCCTCAAAGGTCATACCTACTTTGTCTACGCCGTTGCGATTAGTCCAGATAGAGAAACAGTGGTTAGTGGTAGTACAGATGGAACCATTAAGTTATGGGATGTGCAAACGGGAAAGGAACAGCAAACTCTCAAAGGACATGTAGGTAGGTTTGGCTATGTTCAATCCATTGCGATTAGTCCCGATGGGCAAATTTTGGTGAGTGGGGGGAATGATAAAACGATTAAACTTTGGCAACTTAGTACCGGGAAGGAACGGCGAACCTTAACCGGACATTCAGGTTTATTTGCTGGGGTTAAGTCGGTGACAATTAGTCCCGATGGTAAGTTAATTGCCAGTGGTAGCGATGATAAAACGATTAAACTTTGGTCTCTGGTTAAGGGGCGAGAACTACGCACATTTAAGGGTCATACTGCTGGAGTCAATGGGGTGGCGATTAGTCCCGATGGCAAGATTCTCGCTAGTGGGAGTAGCGATAAAACGATTAAATTATGGCAGGTGGGAAAGGCGCGGGAATTGCATACACTTACAGGTCATACTGATACTGTAAATGGGGTAGCATTTAGTTCCGATGGGCAGATTTTTGCCAGTGGGAGTGCCGATGGAACGATTAAACTCTGGCAACTCAGTAGTGGACGGATACTGCGAACCTTAAAGGGGCATCATGATAGGGTTAATGCGGTAGCATTTAGTCCCGATGGACAGATTCTTGCTAGTGGTAGCGCTGACAAAACGATTAAGTTGTGGCAGGTTAGAAAAGGACGGAAACTTCGCACCCTCAAAGGTCATGCGGCTGCTGTACATGCCGTGGCAATTAGTTTAGATGGGCAAATTCTTGTTAGTGGTAGTGCGGATAAAACGATTAAGATTTGGCGATGCGATTGAATTAGGAATGGGAATTCCCTCCCCTTGATAAGGGGAGGGTTAGGGAGGGGTTTTTCTTCAGGTATTGCTTTCTGGTAGAATCTGTCATGCTGAGCGAAGCGAAGTATCTAAAGGCAGATTTTGTTGGTCAATTATCGGGTTGAATAAGGGCGGGTTTTGTTGTTCAGTTATGAGTTCTTAATTAGCGTTAGTCCCTAAACCATCCGTGTCAACTTAAGCTCAACCCCTCACCCCCAGCCCCTCTCCCACGCCAGCCCTCACCCCCAGCCCCTCTCCCACGCTTGGGAGAGGGGAGCAAGAGGGGAGCAAGAGGGGAGCAAGAAAATCCGGTTCCCCTTCTCCCATGCAACAAAAGCGAAGCATCCTCAAGCGTTTTTCTTCACTATTGCATATTCCACACCGAGCGTGTTACCGAGCGTGTTACTGAGCGTGTTACTGAGCGTGTTACTGAGCGAAGCCGAAGTAAGCCGAAGTAAGCCGAAGTAAGTCGAGGTAAGCCGAGGTGTTGCCCATTGCCCATTGCCCAGCGCGTAGCGCTATATATCCCCCCTGCGAGGGTGCAATCCCAGGGGAGGTGAACCTAAAATCAAGCCAAGCAAATCCGACAAGTCAGAGAGGATAAAGGTTATGGCAAACACGATGAAAGCCGCCGTGGTGCATAAATTTGGCGAACCCCTATCAATTGAAGAGGTTCCGATTCCAGAACCCCAAGCCGGACAAGTTCTCATCCGTACCGCTACCTGTGGTGTCTGCCATACTGACTTACATGCGGCGGATGGGGATTGGCCCGTAAAGCCTACCTTACCTTTTATTCCTGGACATGAGGGCGCGGGTTATGTCGCCGCTGTGGGTGATGGCGTAACGTTATATAAAGAAGGCGATCGCGTCGGTGTTCCTTGGCTGCATAGTGCCTGTGGTCATTGCGAATATTGCTGGACGGGTTGGGAAACCCTGTGTCCTGAGCAAGAAAACACGGGGTACTCCGTCAATGGCGGTTATGCCGAGTATATGGTGGCACCGGCTGACTATGTAAGTCCGATTCCCGATGGTGTTGATTTTGCTGATGCGAGTCCGATTCTCTGCGCTGGAGTAACCACGTACAAGGGGTTGAAAGAAACTAATACGAAACCCGGAGAATGGGTAGTGATTTCTGGTATTGGTGGTTTAGGTCACATTGCTGTCCAGTATGCCAAAGCTTTGGCACTTCATGTTGTCGCCTTAGATACCAGCGATGAGAAGCTGGAATTAGCCAAGCAATTGGGGGCAGAATTGACGGTGAATGTGACTAAAGAAGACCCCGCTACGGTGGTACACGAAAAAATTGGTGGGGCTCACGGTGCTTTAGTTACGGCTGTTTCTACTGCTGCTTTTCGTCAAGCTTTAGGGACGCTGCGACGAGGTGGTACTTGTGCTTTAGTTGGGCTACCCCCAGGAGAGTTTCCCACACCTATCTTTGAGGTGGTATTAAAACGGATTACTATTCGCGGTTCGATTGTTGGGACGCGCAAAGATATGCAAGAATGCTTACAATTTGCGGCAGAAGGCAAGGTGACGCCAACCTTGGAGAAGCAACCGTTAGAGGAGATTGATCAGATATTGGAGCGTCTCAGAAATGGTGAAGTTAATGGTCGTATTGTGTTGCAAATTAGCTGATTCTTGATTATTAGGCTTTCTAAGCAGGGAAGGGTCAAGTCAGGGCGGGTTTTGTACAAATGTTATCATCAAGAGCGAAAAGCAAGTCCCTAAACCCGCCCCTACACACTCAACACTTACCTCCGGTCAAAAGTAAGCTCCCCACACCCCACACCCCATACCCTGACAGGTGTAGGTTTTTTACTTTAGGGTGGGGATAAGACAAGGGAGACAAGGAAGGAAAGTAGACAAGGAAGAGAAGAATTGTATAGCTCAAGAAGTATTCGGAGTAAAAACTGTTCGTGGAAATAAACCATTTAAG
>NZ_JAVKEA010000107.1:0-12176 GCF_040221695.1 Coleofasciculus sp. E2-BRE-01
AATTGTCTTTGAGATATCGGTGTATTGTGATAGGTGTCCAAGATTTTCTTTCGGAAATCTAGTGAATAGGCTTTCATGTTTAGAAATTCAAGATAATTTTATCTCAAACATTGTACCCCATACTTTCGCAATCTGCTATAGGGTTTTATCGTTACATTTTAAATGACCTCTCCCCCAGCCCCTCTCCTCCAAGGAGAGGGGAGTTCATGTTCCCCCTTCCCTGGCAGGGAAGGGGGTTAGGGGGTTAGGTTTTCAACTTACCTCGCCGCTGTCGGCATCCCCAAAATATCCTCAATCTTGGGCATTTCTTCCAACGGAATCACTCGTCCTTCATCCTCAAACCCAATAATTTGATCGAAATTCAAATAGCGATACAAATCACCAGCAAAAGGATTCAATTTCTCCGTCACAATCGCCGTATATTCCTCAACCGTGGGAATCCGTCCCAACAGCGCACAAACAGCGGCTAATTCCGCCGAACCAAGATAAACTCGCGCATCTTTGCCCATGCGATTGTTGAAGTTCCGAGTTGAGGTTGAAAACACCGTCGCCTCATCTTCAACTCGCGCCTGGTTCCCCATACATAGAGAACATCCTGGCATTTCCGTCCGTGCATCCGCTGCCGCAAAGGTATCATAAATTCCTTCTTCCCGCAGTTGTTTTTCATCCATTCGGGTAGGCGGACAAATCCAGAGGCGAACTTTTACTTTTCCTGCACCTTCTAAGACTTTGGCAGCGGCGCGGTAATGTCCAATATTGGTCATGCATGAGCCAATGAACACTTCATCAATTTTGTCTCCGGCACATTCGGACATTAACTTAACATTATCCGGGTCATTGGGGGCGGCGACAATCGGTTCTTTGATTTCGTTCAAATTGACTTCGATAATATCCGCATACTCAGCATTGGCATCCGCAGACATTAACTCCGGATTTGCCAACCATTGCTCCATTTTTGCCACCCGACGCATCAAAGTCCGGGCATCTTGATAGCCTCGCGCCACCATGTTTGTCAATAGCACAATATTGGAACGCAGATACTCGGAAATTGTCTCTTTGCCCAGCTTGATCGTTGAACCCGCACAAGACCGTTCTGCCGTCGCATCAGTGAGTTCAAAGGCTTGTTCAACTTTTAAATCCGGTAAGCCTTCCATCTCCATAATCCGTCCGGAGAAGACGTTTTTCTTATTCTCTTTAGCAACGGTTAATTTGCCTTGTTGAATCGCCACATAAGGAATTGCATTGACAATATCCCGCAGGGTGACACCGGGTTGCAATTCACCCGTAAACCGGACTAAGACAGATTCGGGCATATCTAAGGGCATAGCCCCCAAAGCGGCTGCAAATGCGACTAACCCGGAACCAGCGGGGAAGGAAATGCCTAAGGGGAAACGGGTGTGGGAGTCGCCACCAGTACCGACAGTATCCGGTAATAACATCCGGTTTAACCAGGAGTGAATAATCCCATCCCCTGGGCGCAAAGCGACACCGCCGCGTGTGGAGAAGAAGTTGGGGAGTTCCTTGTGGGTGGTAATATCCACGGGTTTGGGATAAGCGGCGGTATGACAGAAACTCTGCATGACTAAATCGGCGCTGAATCCCAGACAGGCGAGTTCTTTAAGTTCGTCTCGTGTCATTGGACCCGTTGTATCTTGGGAACCAACGGTAGTCATTAAGGGTTCGCAAGACATACCGGGACGCACGCCGGGTAAGCCGCAGGCTTTGCCCACCATTTTCTGTGCCAAGGTAAAGCCTTTATCGCTATCCTCTGGCATGGTGGGACGAGTGAAGAGGTTACTGGGGGCTAATCCCAGGGCTTCACGGGTTTTATCGGTGAGACTCCGCCCAATTAATAGGGGAATGCGTCCACCTGCGCGGACTTCATCCAGGATGGTTTCGGGTTTGAGTTTAAAGGTGGAAATGACTTCTCCGGCTTCGTTGGTGATTTCGCCTTTGTAGGGATGGATGGTAATCACCATTCCGGTTTCCATCTGGGTGACATCACACTCGATGGGTAATGCACCGGAGTCTTCGGCGGTGTTAAAGAAGATCGGCGCGATCGCACTCCCTAAAATATATCCGCCTGCGCGTTTGTTGGGAACGTAGGGAATATCTTCGCCAATATGCCAAAGTACGGAGTTAATCGCGGATTTACGGGAGGAGCCTGTACCGACAACATCGCCAACGTAAGCCACAGGATAGCCTTTTTCTTTGAGCTTGGCAATGGTGTCTAAGGCATCCGGCATCCGGGATTCTAGCATTGCCAAGGCGTGGAGGGGGATATCCGGGCGGGTAGTGGCGTGGGTGGCGGGAGACAGATCGTCGGTGTTGGTTTCTCCCGGAACTTTGAATACGGTGACGTTGATGGCTTTGGGGAGTTTGGGACGGCGAATAAACCAGACTGCATTTGCCCAAGCATCTGCCACCTGTTTGGCGTAGGGATTGACCTCTGAGAGGGTGAGGACATCGTTGAAAGTATCATACACCAAGGTGATTTTACTCAGTTCGATCGCGGCTTCTGATGCTAAGGGGTTGTCTGGGGATTTGAGTAAATCGACCAGGGATTGGACATTGTAACCCCCTACCATTGTCCCCAAAAGGTCTACGGCACCTTGGTGACTAATCAGGGAACTGGTGATTTCGCCTTTAGCAATGGCGGTGAGGAAGCCTGCTTTGATATAGGCGGCTTCGTCAACACCGGGAGGAACGCGATCGCGAATTAGGTGCATCAGGGTTTCTTTTTCCCCCGGTGGCGGGTTTTTCAGCAGTTCGCACAGTTCAGTTGTCTGCTTGGCGTCTAGGGGTAGGGGGGGAATGCCGAGTTCGGCGCGTTCTGCAACGTGTTGGCGATAGGCTTCTAGCATTCTAGTTGTCTCCTCTCTAAGCGTTTGCTGGCATTTTGGCAGTTAAGGTTAGAATTTTTCAAGTGGGGTTCTTCTGTTCTGTCTGCCTGTTGCATAGATAAAGGGTACTGTCTTCTCATCCTCTTTATTGTTGGCAGTGAACGCTTACCATAAAATTTCTCTCGGTTCTGTATCGGGTTTAACGTAAAGCGTAGTCTGGGTTATAATCCACGAATTCAATTTCATTGCCATCAGGATCGGTGACATAGATGCGGTGTTGGGTTTCTGCTGCGTTCATGGTGTAATAGTCGATGCCATAGTCTTCAAGTCGTTTTTTCAGGGCATCACCGTCATCAATGACAAAGCCAACATGGTTAACGCCGATGGTTTCGTAAATCTCGTGTACACGCTTGAAATCAGGTTTGTGATTGAGTGATAGATAAAATTGGTCGTTGCCAAAATGTATCCAGTGATCCTGTCCATCGTTATTTTCTGCCCGCACGTACCAATCGGGAAATAGGGTTTGGTAGAAGGTTTTCGTGGCGTCAATATCCCGACAAGCTAGGTTGATATGTTCAAAGCGTTGGAGTTTCATAACTCTGTGTCCTTATGGACGGAATTTAAGTTTATAGATAAATCATAGTCGTTTATTTGGTTAATATAGGTTGTCAGACTTGGCTGATTTTGCGTTTCAGCAAATTGCTGTGCCACAAATGCTTCTTCCTGTTCCGGGGAAAGGTCATAGTCGCGAACGATTTTGGTCAAACAGTCCTGGGGTAAGCTGTTATGCATTTAAATTGGGTATTAGTAGCGAGCAAGATGCTCGCACTACAATGCTTTCGCCATTATTGACATTAAGGTTTAAATGCCGAACAGCTTAGCGGTTGCATGAGACGAATGTTAGCCTAGGTTAGCTATGTTAGCCTAAGTTTCAGCTTAATCTCTTAATGGCAACGGCGATAGTTATAGTAATGGTGCGTTACGCTCCGCTAACGCACCCTACGAACCTAATTAAAGACAATGATAGGGATAGGATAATGATACTAGAAATCGGGAAACAATTGGATGCGATCGCGTGGATTCAATTACTACTTGATAGTTACCAACAACGCTTGGGAAAAGAACTGATTCAACGGAATGGGAATCCGAATGATGAAGCTGTTGACAATAAACCTTTGTAGAGACGTTACCTGCAACGTCTCTGCAACTGTGCTATCCCTGAACTATTATCCAGAATTCAACTCCGCCAAACCCAACACTTCCTGCAACAGCCGTTGGTCTTCTAATTTAATCCGAAACCGTTCCTTCTCAATATCCCGAATCCAGCTTTGGCTTTTACCCGTCAATTGCGCTAAGTCGCGTTGACTGAGTTTGTTACGTTGTCTCGCCGCGATAACGTCTGCGCCAGACAGTACAGAGGATGACTGGGATTTAGTCTTTCGCTTGGTTAATCGTACCTTGTTCGGCTCAACGGTAGTCAGCGCATGTTCCCATTCTGCTTTCAGTTCAAACCATAAAATCCGGGCTTTCATTAACAGGTTCCATTTCCCACGGGGCGCTGCATCCGTTAACCGCCTATTACTATTTCCATCTTGAATCCAAAACTCTAACGCCGCATCCGCATCGTCAGGGAGATCTCCTAATTTTGCCCACATGGGTTGAATCTCTGGTAAGTACGTCACCGGATCAAAAACAGGTTTGAGTCCATAATGACTGAGAACTTCTAAATCGGTTTCAAATGTCCGCACCAGACGTTTTCGTTCATCTCGCTGGGAAGACGCCCGCAGAAGTTTGTCCTCTCCATACGCCACCCGCATTAATGTGGGTACAGTAATCCGTTGTCGTTTGCCGATTCTGGTTTTAAACAGCAACCACAACATCATCCGCGTCGCCCCTTCATGATGTTGCCAGTTACTCATCACGGCGCTGAGTAAAGTTTGAGGCAGATTACCATACTGATAGAAGGCAGTTCGGTTTTGACAGCCTTGCCTATTTAAGAAGTATTTTGCCCAAAGTCCTGCCCTAATTCGAAAGGTTAAGCCAACTAAATGTTTATATCCTTGTTCATCTTCTTGAAAATGATGTTCAATTGGCTGAAGATGCCACAAGCGACTTTGGGGAATGCTAAATTCTGGGACTTTACCTTGCTTTGACCAATGAGCGCCGAGGGTAATTTTGCAGGGCTGCTGGGCAAGCTGTTTGATTAAACTTAATTTAGCCGCTTTACTCAAATCTGTGCGTTTCTCTAATCCCAAATAGTTCTCAATTTGCACATCGTTGAGAGTAAACTCTTCCTGCCACGGTTTCTCTAACGCTGTCGCGTATGCGGCATAAATTAAATGAAGACAGGTGGCTTTGATATCCATCGCCTCAAGTGTCGCCTGGGCTTCATCAGTCGATAACGTATCAGTTGAGTCTGTATCAAATGTATCAGTTAACCAGAAGTCCATTTCACCTTGACCTTGACGCACCTGGCGCTGATAACAGAGTTTTCCAGACGCATCAGTGTGCCAAGGGAGAGAAATGCGCTGTGCCAATAGGTTGCACGCTTCCCAAATAACGATGGAGGAGGCAAAGGGATTAGTTTTGTCATCGGCAAATAAGTCCGGGCTGGTGGCAGGTCTTTCATTCAGCTTGTACCGTCCCTTTTTCCCGTGAGCGGGAACTGGAGAACTGATAGGACAGTGAATCACACATTGAGGTTCGGGATAATACCCTTCGCAGTTGTTACACAGATTCGGATCAATCCAAGTTTGGTTATCCTTGACTTTGATTGCACCCGTTGGACATTGAGTACGACAGATATCACACCCGGTACAATTTTGGGAAAGTTTATAAGCCATAACACGAGGAAACTACTGCATCTTTAATAAGTAAAATCCTGAACTCCAAGGGGAACCTTTGGAGCGCCTGTGCATTAAATAGGGATTGAGTGACAGCAAATTCTAAAATAGACGACCGCCACCGATGACTAACTATAGATCGTTGCCTCAAATCACTGATGGATTCATGGCATTTTATTTATGCTTATCAATAATCTTTCCAATCAAATATTTGCTTATTATCTTCAGGATATTTGTTCAATCTGAGCAATTTCTGATTTCTTAAGGTTTCTTTTATTAGGTAACACTTTTTAATACTTTTTTATACTAAAGTATTACTGTAGAGAATCTGAGGTGACTAGACGTAAATGAAACGAACCACGATTACGATTAAAGTAACTGTCGAGCAAAAGCAGCAGCTTAAACAGGAAGCCGAGAAAGACAAGCGAACGCTGTCAAACTATATCAAAGTGAAACTTGGCTTACTCTAAGCCAGGTAAGTCTCAATTCTGGCTCAAAAGTGCTGTTTTTGCTAAGAAATGCCCAATTTTAATGTCTGAGAGGAGGATTTGACCTATTTTGATCTCGACTGATTGATTTTGGCGATGAAGCGTCATATTCAGCGATTTAAAACTTGCATCAGTTTTATGCAAAGCTTACTTGTAGGTTACTAAACAGTGACAAAATAGCGATCCCATTACATTGGCAGCTTGCTACTCCTGAACTGTCTAATTACAGAGAATTTGTAGGAAGTATAGCGCTATTGGTTTCGTTAAGTTGTTGGCTGATTCACCCATAAAACAGTTGGAGCGTGGCAAGTTGTCTATCTCTAGATAGGGGAATTTTTTCTGTAAAAATGAGCTTATTTTGTAGTCTAATTAACTGAAATATATACTCCAATAAGCTAAGAAACTTACCTTTTGTTTATATTCTCTGGTATTTGGTATCAATTTTAACAAATTTTCGATAGAATTTTGGATATTAGTGATTGGGAAGTCAGATCAAGTAGGTGGCGAGAATTAACGTAACAAGAGCGACTTGATCATCCGGGTTTGATCGTTACTCTTAAGGAGTCGGACACGATTAAAGTTGACCGTTGAGATTGAGAAAACTTTCAGCCGTCACGCATTGAAATTAGGAATGGGTAGGGAGGATGACGCATGAAGATCCCCGCCGTTAATTTTGATTGTGCCTACCGATTTAACACGAGTGCCACGGACTTAAAGCAGGTGGGCAATGCCCACGCTACTGGACTGACACAGCTAAAATTGTGGAATAGATTTGACCGTGAAATTGGGCGCACGCCATGCGCCCCTACAATTCTAATCCACCAATTAAGGTGTGCCGTGCCACGTCACTACGGTATATCAAAGGTTTCGGCGATTCCCTCCGGCTGATTTCAGTGCCATTAGATTTAAGACAACTCCCCTGTTCATACCGAGTGCGATCGCTTTCATCAGAGAAAAATCAGTAGATGTAGCTCGATTTAAGAACTTGCCTTATCATGGGTGAGTTGGTTCGTGTCTAATGGTCAACCTCTCCTCAAGTCAGAATCTCTCCATTGACCATTCCTTGCACTGACAACACCTACCACTGAGGAAACTGGGTGTGTGTGGTAGATGACAGGCGATTTGAGCTAAGGACTTTACAATTAGTTACATGAATGTGCATAATGGCAAACGTTAACATCGATTAATATTTTTTATGTTAAAGGCGAGAAAATTTAATAAAATTTTAAGCATTCAACCGTTCACTCCCGCAAAACCCTCGCAATAGTTGAGCCACGCATCTGAGTGTGGAGAAAATCATGGCTATTTTACCCAATTCCCTTGAATCTACCCCCAACTCCACCAAAGACCAACAGGCACAGGAATCGCAACAACACAGCGAAGCCCAATTTCAGGCGTTAGTTGCCAATATTCCGGGCGCTGTCTATCGTTGTACCTGGAACTCGACGGGGACGATGACGTTTGTGAGTTCAGCGATTCAGAATATTTCTGGCTATGAGGCGTCAGAGTTTATTGGCGATCGCATCCGTTCCTTTGACAGTATTATCCACCCTTACGATCGCCGTCGCGTGAAAGAAAGCGTGGGGCAAAGTATTGACAACCAACACCCCTATATGCTGGAGTACCGGATTGTCCGCGCCGATGGCAAAATCGCTTGGGTCTATGATAAAGGTCAAGGGACGCGGGATGAGAATGGTGTCGTCCAATGGCGGGATGGCGTGATCCTGGATATTAGCGATCGCAAACAAACAGAACTTCAACTGCGGGAAACCCAAGCCTTCCTCAACTCCGTGATCGAGAATCTCCCAGTGGGTGTCTTTATTAAAGATGCCAACGAGTTGCAGGTGATGTACTGGAACAAAACCAGCGAAGAACTCTTGGGTTACTCGAAAGCCCAAGTTCTGGGTAAGAGTGACTATGATTTTTTACCCTACCAGAACGCCCGACTCTTACGGGCGAAGGATCGACAAATTCTCATGGGGGGTACGTTAGTCGATATTCCCGAAGCCCCCTTGAACACGCCCCATCGCGGCGAACGCATCGTTAATACCAAAAAAGTCCCCTTGCTGGATGAAACGGGTACACCCCAGTATCTATTGGGGATTGTGGAAGATATCACCGAACGCAAGCAAGCCGAAGCCGCCCTGCGAGAATCGGAACGTCATTATCGCTGTATCGTGGAAACCGCATCCGAGGGGGTTTGGGTGTTTGATGAGAATAACCAAATCACCTTCGCCAATAGTCGTATGGCGCAAATGCTAGGGTATACGATCGCACAAATGCAGGGGCGATCGCTGTTTGATTTTATTGACAGCGAATCCCAAGCGTTGATCCAAACCTACTTAGAACGTCGCCGTCAAGGAATCCAGGAACGCTACGATTTCAAGTTTCGCCGCCAAGATGGATCAAATCTATGGGCGATTATTTCGGCGACGCCACTGTTTAATGATCAAGGAGGATTTGTCGGCGTACTCAGAATGATTACCGATATTAGCGATCGCAAACAAGCCGAGGAAGCCTTACAAGAGAGAGAACAATTTTTAAGCAGCATCCTCAATGGTGTGGAAAACTCGATTAGTGTTGTGGATGTTCATCAACACCAGAGTGAACCTGATCCATCCTGGGAATTCCGTTATGTGGATGTGAATCCCGCTTATGAACAGTTAATCGGTATCCCCGCCGAACAGTTACGGAATCAACCCCTCGGTGCGATCTTACCGCCGGATCGGGCAATCACGATAACTGAACATTACACAACCTGTGTCCAGACGGGAACATCCCTATCCTATGAAGAATGTTTTAGTGTACAGGGACAAGAACGGTGGTGGATTACCACATTAACCCCCCTGCGTGATCAACACGGACAGATTTATCGGGTGGTGAGTACCAGTACCAACATCACCCAGCGCAAGCAAGCGGAACAAAAAACGGCGCGATTGACGGCGATTTTGGAAAGTACCACCGATTTTGTCAGTATGTGTGAACCGGATGGGAGGCTTCTCTATATTAATAAGGCGGGGCGGCAATTGGTGGGACTTGATCCAGATCAGGAGATCAGCCATCTGCGAATGTGGGATTTCCATCCCCAGTCGGTGAACCAACGGTTGTTCGCCGAAGCCTTACCCACCGTGATCCAGGACAAAGTATGGCAAGGTGAAACCTCACTCCTGCACCAAAATGGTTGGGAAATTCCCGTATCTCAAGTGGTGATGGCGCATCCCGGCGCAACTGGAGAGGTGGAGGTGTTTTCCACAATTATCCGGGATATTAGCGATCGCAAACAGGCGGAGGAAGCCTTGCGGAAATCGGAACAGGAGTTGAGAGTCAAAAATCAGGATCTCCAGCACACCTTAGATCAACTCAAAAAGACGCAAACCCAACTGATTCAACAGGAAAAAATGGTTAGCTTGGGTCAGATGGTGGCGGGTATTGCCCACGAAATCAATAACCCGATTGGTTTCATTGCCGGGAATATTACCTATACTCGTCAATATGGGATGGAATTGTTGCAGTTGTTGCAACTCTATGCCAAACACTATCCCCAACCCGTTGCCGAAATTCAAGACGAGATTGAGGCAATTGATTTAGAGTTTATCCAGACCGATTTCCCCAAACTTTTGAACTCCATGCAAGAGGGGGCGAACCGCATCCGCCAAATTGTCTTATCCCTGCGAAATTTCTCCCGTTTGGATGAGGCGGAGATTAAGCCAGTGGATATTCATGACGGGATTGAAAGCACGTTACTTGTCTTACAGCATCGACTCAAATCAAAACTGAATCATCCAGAAATTCAGGTTGACAAACACTATGGCAACTTGCCATCGGTGGAATGCTACGCCAGTCAGCTTAATCAGGTGTTTTTGAATATCCTGGGGAATGCCATTGATGCGTTAGACACCCACCCAGAACACCGCAAAATTACGATATGTACGGCAGTGAGTTCTCAATTACCCGTTGTACCATTGGAGGAGTCACCAGAAAACGAACCCCAGAACTCGCAACCGATTGAACGGGTAATTATTCGGATCAAGGATAATGGTCCAGGTATCCCCGAAGCGATTCAAAAGCAAATTTTTGATCCCTTCTTTACCACCAAACCCATTGGCACAGGGACAGGGTTAGGCTTATCAATTTCCCATTCAATTGTGGTGGATAAACATGGGGGTCAATTGACCTGTATTTCTCAACCGGGACAAGGGACAGAGTTTGTGATTGAGTTACCCGTGAAACAAAAATCGCTCTCGTCTGCGCTTAAGTTTTCCTTTGGGGAATCCTTCGCCTTATCACCCAAGTTTGTCCAGTCGCCAGCCTAAAATCAGGTAGTCTTATGGTGGGTGTGGGTTTAGACAGTCTCTGTGTTGGTAACGGATAACGGCTCAACCCAACCCGCCCCAGCGTTAACAGGCAGCTAATGACTTCACTCAACCGGATAGCTTCAATGGATAGTTTTAGAGGCAGTAAAAATGGCATACAGTAACTTTAGTTTAGCCAAAGTCAAAGAGGAGTTTGATTTAACATTTACTGAAAATCAAAATGTTTTTGCTCAAGTAGAGCCAACCAACTCCTCAGAAATTTTATCCCTACTCTTGCCTGACTATATTCTGCTGGCAACAGCCATTAATACAGAAAAAGCACGTTCTGAATTACTTATTTCTCAAATTTTAACCGAGGTGAGGCGCCAGTTAAATGCTCAGGTCAGTTTATTTTCAGGAACCGATTTTAACGTTGATGAAGAATTGGGATTGAATGGATACTGTGATTTTATTATTAGCGCCTCATCTGAACAGTATTTCATTAGCACTCCTGTAATTATTGTTGTGGAAGCAAAAAATGAGAATATTATCGGGGGATTGGGTCAATGTGTGGCAACAATGCTAGGAGCGCAGTTGTTTAATCAACGGGCTGCCCATGAAATCCCGATGATTTATGGTGCTGTCACGACGGGTACGATTTGGAAGTTTTTAACCTTGGCAGGGAAGTCAGTTTTTATTGATGCTGTTGACTATCATATTAAGGAAGTGGATAAAATATTAGGAATTTTATTGCAGCCAATTCAGCAGTATTTATCAACTCATGTTGCTTAAGAATAGGCACTGATACACTTATGGGCAAATTATTCATCTCGAATTCTTGCCATGAAATAAGCATCAATGTAAACGCCATCACGAAAGTCAGATTTCTTCAGCGTTCCCTCTATCTCAAAACCGTATTTCTTGTAAAGCGCAATCGCGGGATTGTTGTTGCAATATACCCCTAACTCCAATCGTTGGAGATTAAGCCATTTTTCAGCTACATCAATAATCGCTTCGAGAAGTTGGGAGCCAATGCCCTGATTTTGATAATCATCTCGTACAGCTATACTGATTTTTCCAACATGGGAACGACTGCCTTGGAAGAGAGTGAGATTGACTATCCCGATCACTTTTCCTCCCACAACTGCCACTAACCCATATCCTTCTCGTACAATCTTTTCCGTTCGTTGTTGGAAGTCTTGGCGGGATTGATAGGGTAGCTGGGAAGCAAAAAATAAACATTTCGGAGAAAGATAAATTTCGGCAATATCTTGCCAGTCCGAGACTTCTAAACCGCGAAGGGTAACTTCAGTCATTGATATTCTTCCCTGCCCTGTTGTATTTTATCGCTTCCATATAAAAAGCATGCTTGTTTACAAAACAAGCGTGGGCGTGCTGTTTTCTTTTGTCCGACTACTTATCTTTCCTTATGTTGCTTGATTGGCAATCCCGACTTGACCAGCGAGAATCACCTCACCCGATTCCCCACATTCACACCCCTAGCCAAGCCAACTTGCGCCGCGATCGCACAAGCACCTCCTACTTAACACCCATGACCAATTTGGACTAATAGTTGGTAAAAGTATAGTCAAATATAGACAGACTGAATTTCATTGCAGAAATTCCCTTCGCTTTTACTTTGAGAGATTAATTCTCCTTGGGTGAACTACGCACCTCTCTATCCCATAGCGGTTAAACGCATTTGGGAAT
>NZ_JAVKEA010000108.1:0-11016 GCF_040221695.1 Coleofasciculus sp. E2-BRE-01
ATGAGTGAATTTCTTTTTGTATCCGACAAAATTTAAACTTTCACTAAAAGGTTTTTTACAATAATCACACTTAAATCTTCGACGATTTAAGTAAAGCATTACTTCTCGGTTACATATATGTAAATCCCTCACCAAATGACTTTAGTTTTTATGAAGGCGATGGCTATTATGAACACAGCGGGGTCATTTAGCTGTTTTATTTTGTACTTTATCCGATAAAATCAATGTTCCTTCTGTCTCTTGGATTTTTTCAACCATGACTCCTGGTAAGTTAAGGAGTTTTGTTATTTCTCTTTTCACAATTCCTAGCCTGGATTTTAGGGACACTACGTTAATAGTTTAGCACACTAAGTCCGGAAGACCCATATTTTGGGGATTAGTGTGAAGATTTGATGAAGTAGTTCCTAATACATTAATCAGCACCTAATGTATGGTATAAAGCGATAAGATTTCTAGTCCAAGTCCAGAACCCAGTGAATCAACAAAATAAAACGTGGGCTACTGTTTCTCAACAGACACCAACCTTCCTGGTTACAGGGGGAGCTGGATATATTGGGTCTCATACCGTGCAAGCCTTAAAGCAGGCGGGTTATCAAGTTGTTATTCTAGATAATCTAACCTGCGGACATCGAGACTTCGTGGAACATGTCTTGCAGGTTCCCCTAATTGAGGGGAGTATCAGCGATCGCGCCTTACTGGATCGGGTATTTGCCACTCACTCTATCACCGCCGTTATCCACTTTGCCGCCTTTGCCTATGTGGGAGAATCCTTTGCCAACCCAGCCAAGTATTACCGTAACAATGTGGCGGGAACCCTGACGCTGCTGGAGGCGATGGTGGCGGCTTCGGTGAAAAAGCTAGTCTTTTCATCAACTTGTGCCACTTATGGCATCCCAGAGTCATTACCGATTACGGAAGAAAAACCGCAAAATCCCATCAATCCCTATGGTAGGAGTAAATTGATGGTCGAGAAAATGCTGGCTGATTTTGACGCGGCTTATGGGTTAAAGTATATCTGTTTCCGCTTCTTCAATGCCGCTGGAGCAGATCCGGCGGGACGCTTGGGAGAAGATCATACTCCAGAACCCCACCTGATTCCCTCCGTGTTGTATAGCGCCCTCGGTTGGCGAGACTCTATTTCTGTGTTTGGCAGCGATTATCCCACCCCAGATGGCACTTGTATTCGAGACTATGTGCATGTTGTTGATATCGCTCAGGCGCACTTGCTGGGATTAACTCGACTCTTGCAAACCGATGAAAGTGAAATTTTTAACCTGGGGAGTGGCAAAGGTTTCTCCGTTAAACAAGTGATTGAAACCGCCAGGAGAGTCACCCAACAACCGATCCCCGTGATTGAGTGCGATCGCCGTTCCGGAGATCCCCCAATTTTGGTCAGCAGTGGGGAAAAAGCTAAGCAGGTTTTAGGTTGGCAACCCCTATACCCAGAACTCAAGGATATGATCACCCATGCTTGGCATTGGCATCAACACCGCCACGGTTGGCGAGAGAAACAAATGGTTCAGCCTTACCTTGGCACATCTGGGGCATCTGGTATACAGTTTCAGCAGCAACCCAAAAAGTCATGATCACCATGAACAGCGATCGCGCCGCCTCTACTTTACCCTTGGTTTCGGTGATTATTCCAGCCTATAACGCCGAAACCTTTATTGAGAAAACGCTACACTCTGTTCTATCTCAGACGTATCAGAACCTGGAGGTTTTAGTCGTCGATGATGGTTCCCAGGATCGAACCCCTGAGATTATTAAATCGATTGCCCAACAAGATAAACGGGTAGTCTTGTGGCAACAGAAAAATGCTGGAGTCGCCGCCGCCCGGAATTTAGGCATTGAAAAATCTCAGGGAGAATTCATTGCTCCCATTGATGCGGATGATATTTGGTATCCCGAAAATATTGAAAAGCAAGTCCAATGTTTTCTCGAATCCGAGCCCTCGGTTGGGTTAGTTTATTCTTGGTCTGTGGATATTGATCAAGATGACTTACCTACGGGTATCTTTCGAGCTGCCAAGATTGAAGGAGAGGTTTACGTCACTCTAGTCGGTCACAATTTTATTGGCAATGCTAGCTCCTCCATGATTCGTCGAGATTCTTTTGAGCAAATTGGGGGGTATAACTGCCAATTTAAAGAACAGGATGCTCAGGGATGTGAAGATTGGGATCTTTACCTGAGGATTGCTGACGTTTACCAATTTCGAGTTGTCCCAGAATTTCTGGTTGGTTATCGCAAGATGACCAACAGTATGTCCCGTGATTACACCAAAATGGCGAAGTCCCACACTTTGGTTATGCAATCTGTGCGACAAAAGCATCCCGAAATAATGACGGCTATTTATGGGTTTTCTAGTAGTAGCTTATATATCTACTTTGCTCACCAAAGCAATTCTTCAAAAGACCATAAAACGACTCTATTCTGGCTATATCAAGCGATCAAATTCGATTCAATCACTCCTTGGATACGTCCTAGCGTTTATTTATTAGTTTTAAAAAGTATGTTAGGGTTGTTTTTTCAGCTTTACATACCCCGCTCTGATGGTGATAAAAACCAGTCGCTCAATAATAAAAAAACAATTACATTAGAAGAGATAAAGAACAAAAAAATGGAAATTAAATTTAAGGAGGTAATTAGTAAGATATTTCACTATCTCATTCCTAAGCTTGCCAAAGCTCCGAAACTTAAACTGAAGGATAAAACACTTAAAAAGTCAGCATTGAATTAAAAAGGTATTTTTTGGTGACAAGTGACTACTGAAGATCAACGATTGAAGAGGAAAAACTCATTAAAAGGCTACTCCGACTGCTAAAAATTTACCCCTGGGCAATTCCGGCAATTGTTACCCTAGGAATTCTGTCGTCCCTTTCCGAAGGATTGGGGATTAGCCTATTTATTCCGTTTCTACAAAGCTTGTCTCAAAACTCCAACCTAACCGTCAGTGACAATGCTTTAATCAGCTTGCTCAACCAGGTCCTCAGTATTGTTCCTGACAATCAGCGCCTAGTCATCATTCCTCTGTTTATTTTTGGCACAATTGTGCTGAAAAACTGTTTAATTTACAGCAACTTGGTTCTATTGGCATGGTTGAATTCACGTATCAGTCATCGGTTGCGCTCTCGTATTTTCGATCAGCTCTTAAGCGTCAGCTACAGCTTTTTAGAAACGAAAGATTCCGGCAAATTACTCAATACCTTGGCAACTGAAACATGGCGCACCAGTGAAGCACTTGGGATATTGGTTAACCTGATTGTAAGTTCCTGCACCACCGTTGTTTATGTCGCCTTACTCCTACTGATTTCCTGGAAGTTGACCCTGTTAGTGGGTGGGATCATGCTGTTGATTTCTCTAATTATCCAGTTTTTGACGCGCCAGTCCAAAGTTCTGGGACAAAAGGCAGTCCACGTAAATGCTGCCTTGGGAAGACGAATGTATGAAGGGTTAGCTGGAATGAGAACCATTCGAGCATTTGGACAAGAACCTTACGAGCAAAAGCAGTTTGATCAGGCGTCTGAACAAGTCCGTAGTATCTTTATGAAGCTCGATACGTTGTCGGCGTCTGTAAATCCCCTCTATGACTTGCTTTCGACATTGCTTGTGCTGATCGTTATGATGGTTGCGCTGCTGCAAGACCGAACGGCATTACCTACACTGCTAACTTTTCTATTCATTCTCTATCGACTCCAACCGCAGATGCAACTGCTCGGTGGCAATCGCGTCAAGTTGCTGATGTTAGCCAGTTCGGTGGATGATGTGATGTACTTTCTGGAACCCTCGGACAAGCCCTACATCCGCTCTGGCAATCTGACGTTTTCAGGATTGCAGCAGGCTATTTCCTTAGAATCCGTTAGCTTTCGCTACAATCCCCAGGATAAACCCGCCTTACAAACTATCTCCATCTCCATTCCCCGTGGCAAAACCACGGCGTTTGTGGGTCCTTCCGGTGCGGGTAAGTCTACCCTAGTTAACTTGATTTGCCGTTTTTATGAGGTGAGTGAAGGCGAAATCTATGTAGACAATCATCCCTTAAAAGCATTGGATTTACCATCTTGGCGTCGTCATCTGGCAATCGTCAGTCAAGACATTTATATTTTTAGTAATACCATCAGGGAGAACATTGCTTATGGTCGCTTAGACGCAACAGAAACCGATATCATTGCCGCCGCCAAACAAGCGAATGCCCATGAGTTTATCATGCAACTCCCCCAAGGCTACGATACCAAAGTCGGCGATCGCGGAATTCGGCTCTCCGGGGGTCAGCGACAGCGCATCGCCCTTGCTCGTGCGATTATCCGCAATCCAGACATTCTGATTCTGGATGAAGCCACCAACGCCCTAGACACGATTTCAGAACATTTAATTCAAGAAGCGCTGAATACCTTTAGCCATAACCGTACCGTCATTGTCATCGCCCATCGCCTGTCCACTATCGAAAAAGCAGACCAGATTATTGTGATGGAGAAGGGACAGGTGGTTGAGTCGGGTAATCTCCAGCATCTTCTCCAACTCAACGGACTCTTTGCCAAACTTCACCGACTGCAATATAACCAGTCTCCAGCTTGACCTTCACCAAAGACTTATGTCCTACTCCATCATTGATTTGGAAGTCACTCAACCCCTACCCACCCTCCAGATAAAGGAGGACGAAACGGGTATCGCTTTGGTGCTGCGCCGTAAAGACAGACCCATCGGTTTGGTGATGCAGAAACTCCCGCCAAACAGCGTCCTGACTCCCGACGATTTAGCACCACTCCTGAGTCGGGAAATTGGTACAAAGCTGCTTCAGGAAAGTATCCGAGAGGAATTGGTTCCTCCAGCGAATCCAGAGCCATTTCCTTCGCTAACGGTGGCGATTTGTACCAAAGACCGTCCTGACAATGTGGCAAGATGTTTGGAGTCTTTACTCAAGCTACAACTATCAAACGGTTCGCCTCGTTTTGAAATTTTAGTGGTGGATAATGCACCGTCTGACGATCGCACCAAAAATTTAATTGACACATTACCGAGCGTGGGCTATACAAGGGAACCGAAAGGGGGCCTAGATTTTGCTCGCAATTGTGCTTTGCAAGAGGCGACAGGTGAACTTCTGGCATACCTAGATGATGATGTCACCGTAGACCGTCAATGGTTCAATGGACTGGTAGAAGCTTGGGCAGACAATCCCGATGCAGGTGGATTTACGGGTTTAGTTCTGCCCTATGAGTTAGTCACCGAAGCACAAATTCTGTTTGAAAAAAGGGGCGGATTTCGGCGCGGTTTTGAGAAAATCCGCCATGGTCAAATTTTACCCGGTAATCCCCTCTATCCCTGCGGAGCCGGAATTTTTGGCGCGGGATGCAATATGGCGTTTCGCCGGGAGCTTTTACTCAAACTGGGTGGCTTTGATGAGGCGTTAGATACAGGCGCACCGCTTCCGGGTGGCGGGGATTTGGATATCTTTTACCGTGTGGTTCGAGCCGGATATCCGTTGGTATATGAACCTCAATACCTGGTGTTTCACCAACACCGTCGGGAACGGGCAAAACTCCGCCATCAGTATTGGACGTGGGGGTTAGGATTTATGGCATTTGTGGTTAAATCTTACCAGAAAGACATCCCCATGCGTTTAAGATTTCGCCTGTTGGTCGGATGGTGGTTTCACTACCAATTGCGCCAGTTTGCAGAAAGTTTGCTGGGTTTTCATCCTTTACCACCGGGGATGATCCTGGCGGAACTTTGGGGGGGTATTGTCGGGCTTTTGGGAGAGTATCCTCGTTCACAGAAACGTATTGAGCAGATTAAACAGCAATTCCCGTCAGATATCACGCCGCCATTTCAACAATTCGGATGCTATCAAGATGATGGGATAGCATTACCGTGACAAATTAGAACATACTAGGCAAGAAACAGGACGATAAAGTGTAGATACCGTTGGCAAAATTTGATTGAACCGACCCAAGAATGCCCAATATGAATAATCATCTATCCATCGATTTAATCATTTGTACCTATAACAATGCTGCCCTCCTAGACCGCACACTAATAGCAATCTCCGAGCAGCAAGTTCCATCTGAGGTTGAATGGAACGTTTTAGTTGTCAATAATAATTGCACGGATGATACCGTAGCTGTGGTAGAAAGACATATTCAGTCCGGCAAGTTACCTAACTTATCAATGGTCTTGGAACCCCAGCAAGGTTTGACCCCTGCACGTCTGTGCGGTGTCAAAAATACCACAGCCGATTGGTTGGCGTTCGTTGATGATGACTGTCTATTGGAGGAAGATTGGATCGCTCAAGCTGCTAAGTTTGCTTTGGTACATCCTGAGTGTGGAGGATTCGGTGGCAGAGTCATTTTAGATTGGGAAACCCCCCCTCCCGCCTTTGTGTTAAACTATGCTTACTCATTCGCCCAACAAGAGCATGGAACACTTGCCAAACAAATGTCTTGTTTAGTGGGTGCTGGGTTAATTATTAATCGCTCGGCACTGATCGATATCGGTTGGATAGATAAGCAGTTTTTAGCTGACCGAGTGGGAAAAAAGTTAATATCTGGCGGCGATGTAGAACTTGCTTTACGGCTCGCCGCTAAATATGACCTTTGGTACAACCCAGAATGCAAATTGAGGCACATTATTCCCTCTTGGCGCACCTCCGAAACATACCTGATGAAAATCAACTACAGTCTTGGCACTTGTAAGCTATACGGTGATTCAATGGTCTGGTCTGGTTCATATCTAGCTTGGCTGTTTGTGTCGGTTTGGGATGCCTTTGGGTCTTCACTTGATATTCTCATTCAAGCTTTAAGGGTGGTAATGGGACGTAGAGCAGCTATAGAAGTTGGCATAAGTTCTAGTTTTATCCGAGGTTGGTGGGTAGGGATTTGGAGTATGCTCCAGATGAACGTTAAAGAACGCCGGGAATTGTTGGGCTGTGCCAAATTAACCGTTCAGTAGGATGGTGTCTGAAAAGGAGATAAAATGCAGAACAACTTAATTCTAATCCGCTATGAGTGAGCAATATTATTATCGAGCCACAATTTCACCAATACCAAAAGGAGAACAGCGCCCTTTGTGGTCGGTGATGATTCCTACTTATAATTGCGCTCAATATCTGCGGGAAACCTTGGCAAATGTGTTGGCTCAAGACCCAGGATCAGAGGTGATGCAAATTGAGGTGATTGATGACCATTCTACCTAGGATGATCCAGACGCGGTGATTAGAGAACTCAGTCAGGGTCGAGTAATATTTTACAGACAGCCAGAAAATGTTGGTCATATTCGCAATTTTGAAACCTGCTTGCAGCGATAGTTTATCTTGTCATTGGAGCTGCGAAATCCTTAATCGGGCAAACAGCAGTTGCCGAAATGTTCTTAGAGTCTGAAAACAGCACAAGAGAACCCCAGTTAAAGGAGAGTTAGCCCAAATTGCCCCGTTTGCCAGTCTCCTACTTTCGAGATGAGTTAATTGAGAGAGCCAGGTTATGACCCCCTTTTTGCATTGGAAAATTCTCCACCTTGAGCTAAGTGAAGGCATCCCCTCACTACCCGCTACTCCCGACTGTCAGGGAATCTACCTGGTGTTTTGGTGGCATGGCATTCCCCTAGGTCATCAGGAGATTCCCGCCGCCCAGTTGCCCATGCCTGCCACACAGCTACTTAATAGCGTCGTGCAAACCATTGCGCCAGCCGTCGGCGATCGCCTTTTGCCCCAAGATAAGAATAGATCCCCAGATTGGCACTCACAAGTAGGAGTAAAAAACCCCTTACAGCAACTCCGGGAGTGCTGGTCAAATCCTGTGGATGAATTGGTTTCTGTGGTAATCTGTACGCGCGATCGTCCCCAAGAGTTAGCTGAATGCCTGCGATCGCTCCAGAATTTATCACACCACCCACAGGAAATCATCGTTGTAGACAACGCACCGAGTACACAGGTAACGCGCCAACTCGTCTCCCAGATGCCTGGTGTTCGCTACGTACCAGAACCTCGTCCGGGTTTAAGTGTGGCTCGCAATACAGGTATTCGCCACAGTACAGGTAAGATTATCGCTTTTACTGATGATGATGTCACGGTTCATCCGAACTGGATTGCCCAACTACAACAAAGCTTTCAGAATCCGCAAGTGATGGCTGTCACGGGATTAGTCATACCTGCTGAGCTAGAAACAGAATCTCAAGTAACCTTTGAAATGAATCACGGCTGCTTGAGTGGGGAGTACCGTGCCAAAACGTTTGATCAAGAATTCTTTCAGGCAACAAAGCATCGAGGAGTTCCAGTTTGGACAATCGGGGCGGGTGCTAACATGGCTTTTCGACGCGAAATTTTTGAACAGGTAGGAGACTTTGATGAACGCTTGGGGGCGGGAGCATCTGGATGTAGTGAGGATTCGGAATTCTGGTACAGAGTTCTCGCTGAAGGTTGGCTTTGTCGTTACGAACCAACGGCGGTAGTTTTTCACTACCATCGCCGAGAATTAGATAGCTTGAAACAGCAGATGTATCAGTATATGCGAGGACATAATGTGGCTCTGTTAATCCAATTCGCCAGATACAAACACTGGGGAAACTTGCTGCGCTTATTTGTCATCTTACCCGTCTATTACGCCCTGGTCTTGTTAAAAGGTAGTATTGGAGGATTTGGACTCAGGCACAGAACCTACTTAGCAGAAGTTTGGGGCTGTTTAGCCGGAATAAAGTTTTACTTACAGAACCGCGCATCGGGTAAAAAGTTGCCAAATATTTCTTAATAGTCGTCACCACCTTATACAAGATACAAGTTTTTATCTTTCAGCTAAGTAGTCGGACTGGCATAAAACGGTACGCTAATTAAGTTGTGTAAATTGCCCTCAAACCCTTACTGTTCCCTGTTCCCTGTTCCCTGTTCCCTGTTCCCTGTTCCCTAATCTCAACCGTTAACTTTAAGTGTGTCCACCTACTTATGTACAAAGCTCCACTGAATCATTTTTTATCCAAAAACCCTTTCTCCCGTCCCCTAACCCAAGGCTTTTTCTACCGGGAAAAAATGCGTGCTATTCACCGCATTGCTCCCGATCAAAATTTTAGAAAAATTCTCGAAGTGGGTGGTGGTCAGAGTGGTCTCACGGCTTTGTTATATCCCCAAGCAAAAGTCACCAACCTGGATCTCAATTCTGAATATTCCCAAGCACCCTGTAATCAACAGGAACAAGTCAGTTTTGTTTGTGGAGACGCAACAGCGCTACCTTTCAACGATGATTCATTTGATGCTATCACCATGTTCGATGTTTTAGAACATATTCCGCAGCACGAAAAAGCTGTATCAGAGGCACTGCGAGTACTTCGACCAAGCGGTTTTCTCTTAGTCAGCACTCCCAACGAAAATTGGCGGTTTCCCTACTACGAATTTATGAAACCTATCTGCCCTAGTGATACTGATGTCATGGCTGAATGGGGACATGTACGCCGTGGCTACACGTTAGATGAACTGAAGAATCTGATTGGTTTATACTGTCAGAGCTATGCTACTTTTATTAATCCGGTCACTGTGATTTGCCATGATATCGCCTTCTCCCATTTATCACTTCTTAAGCGTGAGTTCCTTTGCGCCTTACTCAGTCCCATTACTTGGTTAAGTTACATCCAACACAAGCCGGAAGCCAAAGGTACAGAAACTGCATCAATTTGGCAGAACCGGGCAAAGTTGCTATTAAAAAATTCTAACCTTTAATTAAGTATTATTGCCATCAATTGTGTCTATCTATTGTTATGAAATTTACGCCCAACATACTCCGCTTTTTCATCAGTGGCTTATTAGTTTTTAGTATATTCTTTCGCTTCGCAAATCTCGATCAAAAAATTTACTGGCATGATGAAAGTTACACGTCTTTACGGCTTTCTGGTTACTCCCTTAATGAATTAATTCAGGGGGTTTTTACGGGTGAGGTAATTAGCATCGAAGAGTTGCATAAGTACCAACGGATTAATTCTGAACGGGGTGTCATTGATACAGTCAAACGCCTTGCCGAACAAGATCCCAAACACCCCCCTCTTTATTACGCCATGGCACGATTATGGGTTCAGGGATTCGGTGACTCAATAACCGGGATAAGAAGTTTATCTGCTGTCATTAGTTTGCTCATTTTTCCCAGTGCCTACTGGTTGTGCCGAGAGTTATTCAAGTCATCGTTAACAACCTGGATAGCTGTTGCTCTAATCGCCCTATCACCTTTTCATGTATTATATGCTCAAGAAGCAAGACAATACGCTTTATGGACAGTGACCATTTTGTTATCGAGTGCAGCGCTACTTAGAGCGATAAAATGTCAGACTAAGCAAAGTTGGATAATTTATGGCGTCACCCTATCTCTGGCGCTGTACTCTCATTCACTTTCCTTATTGGTTGTGTTAGCATACTGTGTCTATGTCTTTCTCATTGAAGGATTTCGCCTCAGTCGAAATCTGATGGCTTATGGGTTAAGTACCCTATTAGCAATTCTTTCTTTTGGGCCGTGGTTGATTAATTTACGCGACACCAATGGGGTAAGCTGGACAGCAAAAGAAGTATCGGGGTCATTTTTAGTCAAAAATTGGCTAGGGGATTTGACGCGGATTTTCTTTGATTTCCAAAAAATCGATAATCCTTTAATTATTGTCGCTCCGCCTGTTTTAATCTTAATTGGATATTCAGTTTACTTTTTATTGAAAAAATCAAATCGGAAAATCTGGTTATTTTTATTGGCATTAGGTGGAATTCCATTACTGCTGCTATTACTACCCGACTTAATCTTTGGCGGACGCAGATCGACAGTCAATCGTTATTTAATTCCGAGTTATTTATCGATTTAACTGGCTGTAAGTTATCTTCTTAGTACGAAGATTACCTCGATTCATCTTTTTCAACAGAAAATTTGGAAAGTAATAAGCTGTTCGGCATTTAAATAGGGTATAATTAAAATAGGAAATCCGAAAAACGAAAAAAATATGCCAGCCAAAAATTATTTGAAACCCGCTCAAAAAGAAAAATTACAAGTTGCTCTAAAAACCGAGAAAAAT